>CACATS010000004.1 GCA_902535505.1 uncultured Pelagibacteraceae bacterium
TAAATTTAAAAACGGAGACAGTTATACAATTGTTTAAAGACGTAGATTATGATCTTAGAACTGTAAGAAATGAAAAACTAGTAAAACCAATTTATTTTACTCAGTTTCCAAGAGATTTAGATAATTTGCAAAGTGTGCAACTAAAAAAAGAAACGTTTATCAAAATTGTTCTACCTTTAGTAGTTGCAGAAAATGAGAAAATACTTGACGATAGGGAAAAGCTTAAAACATTAATTGAGAAAAAATTTACTACTGATACTGAAAAGCAATGGTTAAGACAAAAACTTTTAGAGTATAAAGTAAAAAAAAGTGACCTTAAAGAATTATTGTTAAGGATGGATATGATACCTACTTCTATCGCACTCGCACAAGCAGCCAAAGAAAGTGGCTGGGGAACATCTAGATTTGCTTTAGAGGGTAATGCTATTTTTGGTCAATGGACTTGGAATGGACAAGGAATAGCTCCACTGAAGAGAGACGGAGATAAAAATCATAAAATTTTAAAATTTCCAATTTTAAGAGCTTCAGTTAAAGCATACAAAAATAACTTAAATACTCACAAAAGTTACTCTAAATTCAGAGAAAAAAGACAACAACTGAGAAGTAAATATAAAAATATCACAGGATTAGCTTTAACTGATACATTGAAAAATTATGCACAGACCGGTTCTGAGTACACTAAAATACTAAACCAAATCATAACTCAAAACAGGTTATCAGATTTTGAATTAGTTAAATTAGTGAACTCAGTTAAACAGATAGAGCTGAATTCTTAATTATCTCTCACTTATTACGTACTGAATTCCTAACCATCTCCAGAATCCATCTCTTTCTTTTAATGAACAATTAATTCTACCACGTTCACCTATAAATTTTTCAGCAATTTTTATTTCAAGTAAGCTCTCTTCCTTGAAAATAATTTTTGAATTTCGCCATATATTACCTTCATTTGAAAAACAATTTAATTGTTTCAAATTTTTAATATTTTCATAAAATTCTATATTTACTATTGGCGGATTCTTTGATTGCAAAAGATACCTATCTTCTGGTGAAATTTTTTTAAATTTTAATGGCAGTGTTTTCATTAAAGTGGAGAATCTTTTGATTTCTCCATATTTTTCATTAATCGGAAATCTTGGTAATTCCCACAAATCTTTTGTTTCGTCTATTACTCCGGAATGTTGACCAAAAGCATATTTAAAACCAAGATCTTTAATTATTTTTTTAAATTCCAAACTATATTCTCCAAATGGGTAAGAAAAAAATTTAGAACTCTGGCCAAGTTTATCTTCAAAAATCCTTATTGATTTAACTATGTCTTTTTTTATTGTTTCAGGATTTTCTTCTACAAGATATTCATGTGAGTGACTATGATTCCCAATCTCTATATTTTCATCTTTATACAATTCAAGTATTTGTTCCCAATTCATATAATTATATGAGCCAACCTCGCGAGTATTTACGAAAAGAATGAAAGGTATTTTCTTTTTTTTTAATATAGGCCAAGCGTTTTGATAAAACGACAATAAACCATCATCTATTGTAAGCAAAATTTTTCTTTGATCTTTGTTTTCCGAGAGACTCTTCTCAAAATTATTTGGGTGAATAAATTTAATTTTTTCTCTTTCTATTACTTTTAATTGTTCCTTAAAAACATCAATTTGAATATTAGTTGAAGGATATTTATTTTCATTGAATCTATGGTACATAATAGAAATAATTCCAAAATCGTCAAAATTATAATTATCCAAAGCTAACAACTTTGATTGATAAGACATAAAAGTTATAATAAGGATTAAAAATATGATCGAAAATTTTTTAATAATTAAATACATTGGTGAAGATGATAAATTAGGTTTGCGAATAAATAAAGAATTTTTTATTCATGATTTTAAAAAAAAAAAATTTAATAATGAACAACTAATTTTAGAAATTATGAAATTTCTTGAGTCTCATAATACAAAACTAGACAAAAATTTTAGTATAATTGTAAATCAAGGACCAGGAAGCTTTTCAGGACTAAGAATATCCTTGGCTATCGCAAAAGGACTAAAAATTTCTAAAAATATCAAATTATTTGGATATAAAGATAAAAATTTAAAGCAATTTGATCAAGAAAATATAGAGAATTTAATAAACAAAAATTTATTAGAAAAAAAATTGATAAATCCTATTTATTTAAGTTAAATTAGAGTATGAGCGTGATAGAGGAAAAATGTAAACAAAAAGGAGTTAGATTAACTGATCAAAGAAAAGTTATTGCTAAAATACTTTCTGAGTCTAAAGAAATTTATGGATCCAAAGATCATCCAGATGTAGATGAACTTCATAAAAGGGTAACAGCAATTGATGATAAAATAAGTATAGCAACTGTTTATAGGACGGTAAAGCTTTTTGAAGAAGCGGGGATTTTAGTAAAACACGATTTCAAAGCTGGAAAGGCTAGATATGAAATTAATGACGATCACAATCATCTTATAGATATTAATAGCGGAGAAATAGTTGAATTTGTAGATAAAGATATAGAGGAACTTCAAAAAAAAATTGCAAAAAAATTAGGTTATAACCTTGTAGACCATAAGCTCGAGTTGTATGGCTCTAAAATTAAAAAATAATTTGGAAAAAAAAATCTTTATAAAAACTTTTGGCTGTCAAATGAATGAATACGATAGCAATCGTATTTATGATCTTGCTAAGTCTATCAATTACACAAAAACAAATGAATTGGATAAAGCTGATTGTTATGTTTTAAATACCTGTCACATTAGAGAAAAAGCTACTGATAAAGTTTATCACGATATTGGTAGAGTCAAAAAAAATTTTAGAGGTAGGAAAAAACCAATTATTGTTGTAACGGGCTGTGTAGCTCAAGCGGAAGGTGACATTCTCTTAGATAGAGAAAAATATATTGATGCTGTTATAGGCCCTCAATCTTTTCATAAGTTTAATCAAGTAATTAAAAATATAGAGAAAAAATCTTTAAAAGAGAATCTCACGGATTTTGATGTTAAAGAAAAATTTGACACTTTGAATTATTATAAAAATTCTGACAGTAGTGTTTCTTCCTTTTTAACAATTCAAGAGGGTTGCGATAAGTTTTGTAAGTTTTGTGTAGTTCCATATACCAGAGGTACAGAATTTTCTAGGCCGATCAATGAGTTAATTAAAGAAGTTAAAGACTTAGTAAGTAACGGTGTAAAAGAAATTACTTTGCTAGGTCAAAATGTTAATGCCTATAACTATAATGAAAAAAAACTTTCAAACCTGATATCAGAAATTTCTAAAATAAAAGATATAAAAAGAATCAGATATACTACTTCACACCCTATAGATTTCACGGAAGATCTTATAGAAGCACACAGAGGTAATAAAAAAAAGTTAATGCCTTTAATTCATTTACCTGTTCAGAGTGGTTCTAATAAAATTTTAAAGGCAATGAATAGAAAACATACTATAGAAGATTATCTAGAAATCATCAACAAACTTAAAGCAGTAAATCCGATGATCAGGTTTTCAAGCGATTTCATCATTGGATACCCAGGAGAAACTGAAAATGATTTTAGCGATACATTGAAACTACTGAATAAAGTTGAATTTATTAATTGTTACTCTTTCATTTATAGCCCTAGACTTGGAACTCCAGCAGCAAAACTTAGCGAAGTAGACCATAATATATCTAAAAAAAGATTACTAACTTTTCAAAATACTGCCGAGAAGATAAAATTAAAATTTAAGAAAAATCTTTTTCAAAAAACAGCTTTGGTACTATTTGAGAACAAGCTTAAAAATAAAGATGAGTTTTTCGGAAGAGATGAGTATTCGAATTCAGTAATTGTAAAAACAAAAGAAAATTTAAAGGGAAAAATAAAAGAGGTAGAAATTAAGGGTGGAAATCAAAACACATTATTTGGAGAAATTAATAAAAAACTAAGTAAAAGAAATCTTGTTGCTTAACTATGTCTGAGATAAGTAAAATAGATCAAAATTTAGTAATAAAAAAGATTGATAGGGAAACTATAAATTTACAAATTAATGATAATGAAATGTTGATGTCTGTTGTAGGACAATTTGATGTAAATTTGAAAGAACTTGCTAAGCTGACCGATACGAATGTTTTTTTTAGAGGTAACTCAATTACATGTAAAGGCAAAAATAAAAATATAAACACCTTTTGTGAGGCAATTAAATTTTTAGCAAATAAATATTTTTTAACAAAAATTATTGAAAAAGAGGATATAATATTATCTGTGAAAAAAAACGTAGAATTAGAAAAGTCAAATGTTAAATCATTTAAACAATTGATCAAAACTCCAAGAAAATCTGTAATTGCAAGATCTGGCAAACAATCAGACTATATGAAGGCTCTTAAAGAAAATGAAATAATAATGTCTTTGGGTCCTGCTGGAACAGGAAAAAGCTTCTTAGCTGTTTCAGTAGGAGTTTCAATGTTAATGGAAAAAAAAATCGAGAGAGTTATTCTATCGCGCCCCGCTGTGGAAGCTGGGGAAAAACTAGGTTTTTTACCTGGCGACATGAAAGAGAAAGTTGATCCCTATTTACGGCCTTTATATGATGCATTGTACGAACTATTCGGAGCAGAAAAAATTGATAAAAAAATTGAGTCTGGAGAAATTGAGATAGCACCATTAGCTTTCATGAGAGGAAGAACTTTAAAGAATTGCTTTGCAATACTAGATGAAGCCCAAAATGCAACAGAGACACAAATCAAAATGTTTTTAACTAGAATCGGTGAAAACTCAAAACTAGTTGTAAATGGTGATCCTTCGCAAATAGATTTAATAAATAAATCACATTCAGGATTAGTTAAATCAAAAAATATTCTTATGGATTTAAAAGAAATAAAGATAATTCAATTCGATCATAATGATGTAGTGAGACATCCATTGGTATCTAAGATCATCAGAGCGTATCAGAAGAAAAGTATTGATGATAAAGATTAATACAATTTCCAATGATGATAATTGGAAGAGGTATTTGAAAAATCCCAACACATTTATTCAAAATAAAATTAATAAATTTAACAAAAAGTTTAAAAAATATAAAAAAAATATATTATTTTGCACGCTAGTTTTAACAGGGAGTAAAGAAATAAGAAAATTAAATAAAAATTTTAGAAAAAAAAATAAAACTACAGATGTGTTATCTTTTCCTTTTTATACCAAAGAAGAATTTAAAAAAAAAATTAAAATGAATAAGGAAATTTATTTAGGGGATATTATTGTCAACTTAAATAAGATTAAAAATAAAGAGAACAAAAATCATTTTATAATAGAATTTAATAAACTTTGGATCCATGGCCTAACTCACTTATTTGGATATGATCATAAAAAGGATTTGGATTTTCTCAAAATGACTAAAATGGAAAAAAAATTTATTTCATATTTAAATTAATTTATGGAAAAATTCCTCAATAATCGATTATATACGTTACTTTTGTTCCCATTTTTCCTTGGAGCCCTTACAGTATTTTCATTTCAACCTTTTAATTTTAGTATTATAAACTTTATAATTCTCCCAATTTTTTTTTATTTAACAGTTTATATTAAAAAAAAATCAAAAAGTACTTATAGAAAAAAGCCTTTAAGAAAAAATTTATTCATTTTCGGAACAGCTTTTGGATTTGGATATTATTTAAGCGGTATTCACTGGATAACTTATTCTCTAACATTTGATGAAAGCTTTAAAATCTTAATTCCGTTTGGATTAATATTTATTCCTTTATTTTTAAGCTTATTTTTTTCAATGATAACATTAATTTTTGGTTCATTTTTAAACTTAAATTTTTTATCGATGTTAATTTTTTCTGGGAGCTTAGCCTTTTCTGACTATCTTAGAGCAAAAATTCTTACCGGTTTTCCTTGGAATTTATGGATATATAGTTTTTCCTGGTCACCAGAGGTAATTCAAATTTTGGATAAATTGGGTTTATTTTCTTTAAATTTAATTTTTTTAACAGTTTTTATGCTTCCATCTGTACTATTTTTTAAGATTAGCCTTAGAAAAAAATTTTTATATTTAAGTATCGCATCTTTAATTATTTTTTCTTTCTTTATTTATGGAAATCACTCCATAAATAAAAATAATACTGAGTTAAAAACTACTAATAAAAAATTTAATATAAAGGTTGTTTCGCCTAATTTTAAACTTGAATATGGATTAAACGATAAAGATATTGAGATAAGACTTAATAAATTGATTAAAATCAGTGAAGCAAGTAATGATCCAAAAACTTTATATATTTGGCCTGAAGGTGTTTTTAGCGGTTATAGTTTTGATGAATTAAATCCCTTTAAAAAAACTATTTTGAAAAATTTTAAAAATGACCATTTTATTCTTTTTGGAGTCAATAGGTTTGATGCGCAAAAGAATGGATATTATAATAGCTTAATTATTATAAACAACAAGATGGAAATACTACAAGAATATAAAAAACAAAAATTAGTTCCTTTTGGCGAATTTTTGCCATTCGAAAAAATATTAAATAAATTTGGATTTAAAAAAATTACTGAAGGCCACGGTTCCTTTTTAAGAGGAGAAAACCAAAAGAATCTTACACTTGATAATTTAAATATTTTACCACTAGTTTGTTACGAAATAATCTTTACAAAATTTGTTCAAAAGTCAGACATAAACACTAATTTAATAATTAATATTTCCGAAGATGGCTGGTTCGGCGACTCTATTGGTCCATATCAGCATTTCTCAAAAACCATATTTAGGGCAATTGAACAGAATTCTTTTTTGATTAGGTCAGCTAACAAAGGCGTAAGCGCTATTATTGACAATAAAGGCAATGTAATCAAGAAATTGAGTCCGAACGAAGCCGGTAATATTGAGCTAGAAGTCCCTCTAATTAAAAATAAAAATAAAAATAAAAATGATTTGATATTTTTTGCTCTTTTAATTACATATATTTTAATTTTTCTATTATTAAAAAAAAATGACAACTAACAATTACTTATTTACAAGCGAGTCAGTTTCTGAGGGGCATCCAGATAAAGTGAGCGATAGAATATCTGATATGGTTGTAGACACCTATCTCTCTATGGATCCAGTTTCGAGAGTAGCTTGTGAAACACTAACTACGACAAATAGAGTTGTTCTTGCCGGTGAAATTAGAGGTCCAAAAATAAACAATGATGAACTTGTAAATAAAGTAAGAGATTGCATAAAAGATATCGGTTATGACCAGGAAGGGTTCAGTTGGAAAAATGCAAAAATCGAAAATCATTTACATGATCAGTCTAGTGATATTGCCATGGGAGTAGATTCAAAAGGGAATAAAGACGAGGGAGCTGGCGATCAAGGATTAATGTTTGGCTATGCTTGCAGTGAAACCGAGGAGTTAATGCCCGCTCCAATCCACTATTCACATAAAATTTTGAGACTTATGGCTGAAGATAGAAAGAACGGTAATTTAAAAGGTATTGAACCTGATAATAAAAGCCAGGTGACAATGTTATACCAAAACAATAAGCCTGTAAAAGTAACTTCAGTTGTAATCTCAACTCAGCATTCAAAAGATATAAATCAAGATAGGGTAAAAGAGCTTGTAATTCCTTATATAAAAAAATCTATACCATCTAATTTTTTGGATAGTTTAGACCCAAAAGAAATTTACATAAATCCTACAGGTCAATTTGTTATTGGCGGTCCCGATGGAGATACAGGGCTTACTGGAAGAAAAATTATTGTAGATACTTATGGAGGATCAGCTCCACATGGCGGAGGGGCATTTTCAGGAAAAGACCCAACGAAAGTCGATAGGTCAGCAGCGTATGCAGCAAGATATCTAGCTAAAAATATAGTTTCATCCGGTGCTTCTGAGAAATGTTTGATTCAAATTGCTTACGCGATCGGTGTTTCCAAACCACTATCTATTTTTGTAAAACTGGCTGACAAAGATGAAGTAAAAGTCAAAAAGATCATGGAGATAATAGATAAAAACTTTGATTTATCACCGAGAGGAATTAGGGAAATGTTAAAATTGAATAATCCTATTTATCAAACCACATCAGCCTACGGTCACTTTGGTAGAAAACCCACAAATAAAGGTGAGTTTTCATGGGAAAAGACAGATAAAGCGGATTTATTCAAATTGTAATCTTGAAAAATTTCAAATTTTCTTTATAAATCAGCTAAATTACTAATAAACTCGAAATGGGCTTTTGCCCATTTTTTTTTAGGGGCATTATAAATGTTAAATAGAGGCTTAGATAAACTAGAACTTTTAAGAATTGTAGAGGCTGTAGCTAATGAAAAATCTATCGATAAAGAACTTGTTATAGATTCTATGGAGAGTGCAATAAAGAGAGCTGCTCTTACCAAGTTTGGAAATGATAATAATATTGAAGTGAATATTGACAGAGAAAGTGGAGATATAAAAATCCAGAAAGTTCTAGAAATTGTTGAAACAGTTGAGGATACCGCTAGAGAAATCAATTTGTCAGATGCTCAAATGATATACAAAAAAAAAGAATTAAAAGTTGGTGAAAAAATTTATGAAGAATTACCTCAAATTGATTTTGGACGGATAGCTGCTCAAAGCGCCAAGCAAGTTATTAGCAGTAGAGTTAGAGAGGCGGAAAAGAATAGACAATATGAAGATTTCATAGATAAACAAGGATTAATATTAAGTGGTATTATCAAAAGATTAGAATATGGAAATGTTATTGTTGATCTTGGTAAAGCTGAAGGCGTAATTAAAAAAGATGAATTAATTCCTAGAGAAATACTAAAAACTGGCGATAGAGTAAAGGCTTACTGCTACGAGGTTAAAAAAGAGTTAAAAGGCCATCAAATATTTTTATCAAGAGCACACCCACAATTTTTAGCTAAACTATTTTTCCAAGAGGTTCCGGAAATTTACGAAGGAACTATTGAAATTAAATCTGTTGCAAGAGACCCAGGAAGCAGAGCAAAAATATGTGTTCATTCCAAGGACTCCTCGATTGATCCAGTGGGAGCGTGTGTAGGTATGAGAGGTAGTAGAGTTCAGACTATAGTAAATGAGTTACATGGTGAAAAAATAGATATAATAAAATGGACAGAGGATTTGCCAACATTAATTTCAGAGTCACTTTCACCAGCTGAGATTCAACGTGTTCTTATTGATCAAGAAAACAAGAGGATAGACATAATTTTATCTGAAGAGAATTTAAGTAAAGCTATCGGGCGGAGGGGACAAAATGTTAGGTTAGCATCAAAATTAACAAATTTTGAAATTGATATACTTACCGAAAAAGAGGACTCTGAAAGGCGACAAGCAGAATTTAAAGATCGAACTGAAACTTTAATTAAGAACTTAGAGGTAGACGAAACTTTAGGCCAATTACTTGTTTCTGAAGGTTTTATTTCTATTGAGGAAATTGCTCAATCAAATCCTGATGACATTTCCAAAATAGACGCAATAGATGATGAAACTGCCATAGAGCTTATAAACAGATCTAAAGAAACAATCTTAAAAGAAAAAGAAGCAGTTTCACTTAAATTAAAAGAATTGGGAGTTGAGGAAAAACTTATTAATTTAAAAGGAATGACACAAGGTATGTTAGTAATATTGGGACAAAAAAATATAAAAAAATTAAGTGATTTCGCTGACCTATCATCTGATGAACTTATCGGTGGATATGATGAAATAAAAGGAAAAAAAATTAGAATCGACGGCTATCTTGAAGAATTTTCTTTATCTAGAAAAGAAGCTGATGAACTAATTATGTCAGCTAGGGAGATAGTTTACAAGTAATGTTATGGATAAGGATAAAAAAAAGACTCTCACTATATCGTCCAATTTAAAAAAAAAAATTGATACTCGCTCAATATCCACGTCAGGCAAAAAATCTTTTTTTGTAGATAAGAAAAAACCTTATAAAACTACTAAAACAAATAAACTTAATAATCAGAATGTTCATTTAAACCAAGAAAATAAAAAAAAAAATTTTGCTAGAAAATTTATCGAACAGCAGACAACAAAAGATTTTATCAAAAAAGATAACAAACCTGCTGGAAAAAGTAAGCTAAGATTAAAGGGACCAGTAGACAAAAGAGACTTTAAACTGACTGTATCAAGAGCATTGAATGTCGAAGAAATTGAAATAAAACAAAGAAGTTTAGCATCAGTTAAGAGAGCTAGGTTAAAAGAGAAAAAAAATAAACCGGATGGAGAAGAAAAAAAAGAGTTCAAAAAGGTAATTAAAGAAGTGCGAATTCCAGAACAAATAACTATTCAAGAATTGTCAAATCGAATGGCAGAGAAATCAAACGAAATTATAAAGTTTTTATTTAACATGAAGGTTGTAGCAACAATAAATCATAATATAGATAAGGACACAGCAGAATATATTGTAAAGGAGTTTGGTCATAAACCAATTTTAGAAGATAAAACACTAGTTACAACTAGTAAACAAAAAGAAAATTTCAAAGGTGAAGTAAAAAACAGACCTCCAGTTGTAACAATTATGGGTCATGTTGATCACGGTAAAACTTCGCTGTTAGACTCTTTAAGAGAAAGTAATACTGTATCAGGGGAGTATGGTGGAATTACTCAACATATAGGAGCCTATCAGGTGAAGACGAGCGAGAATAAATTGATAACTTTTATTGATACGCCTGGTCATGCAGCATTCACTGAAATGAGAGCTAGAGGGTCAAAAATTACTGATATTGTGGTTTTAGTCGTAGCTGCTGATGACGGAGTTAAGCCACAAACTATTGAAGCTATCAAACACGCAAAAGCCGCAAATGTCCCTATAATTGTAGCAATAAATAAGTGCGATTTGCCAGAAAAAAATATCAGTAAAATTAAAAATGAGATGATGCAGTTTGAATTAATAGCTGAAGAATTAAGTGGTGATACTCTTTTTGTAGAGGTTTCTGCGCTTAAAAAACAGAACTTAGATAAACTTAAAGAAAGTATATTGCTTCAATCAGAAATACTTGATTTAAAAGCTTCCTATTCAGATAAAGCCAGCGGTGTCGTTATAGAGTCAAAAATTGATAAAGGGAAAGGACCAGTTTCTACTATTTTGATAAGTAACGGTAAATTAAAAAAAGGAGACCATTTTGTTTGCGGTAATACCTGGGGAAAAATAAGAGCAATGATTAATCATGAGGGAAAAATGATAGATGAGGCTTTTCCATCAATGCCAGTTGAAATTTTAGGAATGAATAGTTCAGCTTTTGCCGGAGCTGAATTTTTAGTAACTCCAAACGAAGAAGAGGCAAAAGAAATTTTAAAAATTAAAAGTGATGATATTGCAAAAAATAAAACAATTGCAAAAGATAAAACTACACTTTTCGATAATGTTAAAGATAAAGATGAACTAAACATAATAATAAAGTCTGATGTTCAAGGTTCAAGCGAGGCATTAAAAATGGCAATTGATAAAATTAAACATGACGAAGTTAAAGCAAAAATTATTTTAGCAGATATTGGCATGATTAATGAAACAGATGTCTCACTGGCAAAAGCTTCGAATGCCATTCTGATTGGGTTTAATGTAAAACCTAATAGAGAAGCAAAAAAATTAGCCGATAAAGAGAAGATAGAAATAAAATTTTTTAATATAATTTACGAAGTACTTGATCATATTGAAAAATCTTTATCCGGGCTTCTTACTCCTGATATTAAAGAAACAGTACTTGGAAGTGCAGAGATTCAAAAGGTTTTCAAAGTTTCAAGTGCAGGAAAAATAGCTGGCTCAAAAGTTATTAGCGGCGAAATTAAAAGTAAATCAAAAGCAAGAGTAATTCGTGACGGCACAGTTGTGTATAATGGAGAAATTTTATCTTTGTTCAGAGAAAAAAATCAGGTGAAAGAGGTAGGTACTGGTTTGGAATGTGGAATTAGCATAAAAGATTTCATAGATTTCAAAGAAAAAGATGTAATAGAATCCTATTTGTCAGAAAAGATACAAAGGTCGATATGATGGTTGATCAATCTCAAAGGTCATTTAGTCAAAGACAATTAAGAGTTGGGGAACTAGTGAAACAAAACTTGGGCCAATTGTTTCTGAGAAATGAAGCTAAAATACCTTTAATTAACACTAAATTAATTACTGTGACTGAGGTTAGAATGACTCCTGACCTCAAAACAGCAAGAGTTTACGTTATTCCTCTAGGAGGCATTGATACTAAAGAAACTGTAAAAATCTTGACTGAATACGCGCATCTTGTTAGAAAAGCGCTGTCGAAAAGGCTAGATATTAAGTTTCTTCCTAAACTCACTTTTGTAGAAGATAACTCATTTGAATACGCTGAAAAGATCGAGAGAATTATTAAAGAAAACAAAGATAATGATAAAGAAAAAAAAAGATACAATTAAGTCACTGGCTTCACATAAAAATGATGTCGGATCCACAGAAATTCAAATAGGTTTACTTACAGATAAAATTACAAAACTTTCTGAACACTTTAAAAAATTTAAAAAAGATAAGCATTCTACTATTGGTTTAACAAAATCAGTTAATAAAAGAAAAAAACTTTTAAACTATTTAAAAAAAAAAAATACAGTGTCTTACCAAAATGTAATCAAGCAACTTAATTTAAGGAAATAATGTTTAAAATAGAGAAAGAGGAATTAGAGATTAATGGCAAAACATTAACTTTAGAAACTGGAAAAATTGCACGTCAAGCAGATGGAGCAATCATCGCTACTTTAGGGGAAACAGTTGTAATTGCAACTGCTGTTGGTGCAAAAAAAGTTGCAGAAGGACAAGATTATTTTCCACTATCGGTAAACTACCAAGAAAAATACTATGCTGCTGGTAAAATACCAGGAGGTTATTTTAAAAGAGAAGCAAGACCGACTGAAGCAGAAACTCTAATTTCTAGATTAATAGATAGACCGATAAGACCTTTGTTTCCCTCTGGGTTCATGAATGAGGTACAAGTATTACCTACAGTTTTATCTTATGATAGTGAAAACCAACCTGATATTTTATCAATTATCGCTTCTTCCGCTGCTTTGGCTATATCAGGATTACCATTCATGGGTCCTATAGCTGCAAGTAGAGTTGGATATAAAAATGGAAAGTATTTATTAAATCCTTCATTAGAACAACTAAAAGATTCAGAATTAGATCTTGTAGTTGCTGGAACTAAAGATGCAGTTTTGATGGTTGAGTCAGAAACATCTGGATTATCCGAAAAAGTGATGTTAGATGCGGTTAAATTCGGACATGAAAACTTTGTGCCGATTATTGAAGCTATAGAAAAACTAGCAAAAAAAGCTGGAAAACCAAAATGGGAAATAGAAGAAGTTGATCACTCAGAAATTAAAAACCAAATTTCTAAAAAATTTGAAAGTGGTCTTAGAGACGCATTTAAAGAAATTGATAAGAAAAAAAGATCGACTGCTATCTCTGAAATAGAAAGTCAATGTAAAGAAATGTTCGCCGAAGATGAAAATGTATCGGAAAATCAAGTAATGAGTCAGCTTAAATCTTTAGAAAAAGATATTGTAAGGACCGAAATTTTAAAAGAAAAGAAAAGAATTGATGGAAGAGGTCTTGCAGATGTAAGACAGATTAAATGTGAAGTTGGTGTATTACCGAGAACTCATGGTTCTGCCCTTTTCACTAGAGGAGAAACGCAAGCTCTTGTAGTAACTACACTTGGAATGTCAGATGATGAGCAAAGGCTAGAAAGCCTAGAAGGTATGCAAAAATCAAACTTTATGTTGCATTATAACTTCCCTCCATTTTCTGTTGGAGAATGTGGAAGAATCGGAACTGGAAGAAGAGAAATTGGTCACGGAAAACTCGCTTGGAGAGCAATAAACTCATCATTACCCTTAAAAGAAAATTTTCCATATACACTTAGAGTGGTTTCAGAAATAACAGAGTCTAACGGATCTTCTTCTATGGCAACAGTTTGTGGCACCTCCCTATCTTTGATGGATGCTGGAGTTCCAATTAAAGAACCAGTTGCTGGAATTGCTATGGGATTAATTAAGGAAGGTGAAGATTTTTCAGTTCTCTCTGACATTTTGGGAGATGAAGATCACCTAGGCGATATGGATTTTAAAGTTGCTGGTACAAAAGATGGTATTACCTCACTTCAAATGGATATTAAGATTACAGGTATTACGTTTGAAATTATGGAAAAAGCATTGGAGCAAGCTAAAGAAGGAAGAGAACATATTCTAGGTGAAATGAATAAAGCTATAAAAACTTCTAGAAAGGAATTCTCAAAACATACTCCTAAAATGGAAACAGTTAAAGTTGATAAAAAAGATATAGCTACAGTAATTGGTAAAGGAGGAGCAACAATTAGAGAAATAGTTGAGACCTCAGGAGCTAAAGTTGACGTAAAAGATACAGGTGAAGTAACTGTCGCTGCACCAGATGAGGATTCAAGAAATAAAGCCATTGAATTCATTAAAAATTTAGTCGCCAAACCTGAGATGGGTAAAATTTATAAAGGTAAAGTTGTAAAAATTATGGAATTTGGAGCGTTTGTCAACTTTTTAGGAAAACAAGATGGACTTGTCCATATTTCTGAGCTTGCTGACAAAAGAGTAGCAAAAGTTGGAGATGTTGTAAAAGAAGGTGATGAAGTCTCAGTTAAAGTTGTGGGTTTTGATAGAGGAAAAGTAAAATTATCAATGAAACAAGCTTCAGCCTAAGCCATATTTTTAGGATCAGGCATTCCTACTTTATTATACCCTGCATCAACATAATGAATTTCACCTGTTACTCCCGCTGCTAAATTACTTAATAAATATAAGGCTGAGTTTCCTACATCGTGAATATCTACATTTCTTTTTAAAAAAGAATGATCTTCATTCCATTTATATAAAAATTTTGCATCTCCAATTGCAGATGCAGCTAAGGTTTTAATAGGGCCTGCACTGATTGCATTTACTCTAATTTTTTTTTTACCAAGATCTCTAGCTAAGTATTTTACACTTGCCTCTAAAGCAGATTTACAAACTCCCATAACATTATAATTAGGTATTGCCTTAGAAGACTCGTATGTAAGTGTTAGTAGACTTCCTCCTTCTCTCATTATCTTTGCAGCTTCTTTAGATACCTCAGTGAATGAGAAACAAGAAATAAGCATACTTTTTAGAAAATTTTCTCTTGTGGTATTTAAATATTCACCAGATAACTCTGATTTATCTGAAAAAGCAACTGCGTGAACTACAAAATCTATTTCGCCCCATTTTGACTTCACATCCTCGAAAAGTTTTACCACTTCTGCTTTTTTCTCTACGTCACAGCTTAATGTTACATTTGAATTTAGCTTTTCTGCCAAAGGCACAACTCTTTTCTTCAATGCGTCACCTAGATATGTAAAGGCTAATTCTGCACCTGCATCTGCAAGTTTTTGAGATATACCCCAAGCTATTGATCGTTCATTAGCAACGCCCATTATAAGACCTTTTTTCCCTTTCATTAAACTCATTGTTTTACCTTTTCAAATACCAAAGTAGCATTAGTTCCACCAAAACCAAAGCTATTAGACATTACTGCATTTAGATTTATGTCTTTTTCAACTTTGGTTACAATTGGATATTTCTTTGCCTCGTCATCCATTTCATTTATATTTGCAGACGCTGCAATAAAATTATTTTTCATCATAATCAAACTGTAAATAGCTTCATGGGCTGAAGTAGCTCCAAGAGAATGCCCAGCAAGAGATTTAGTAGAGCTTATTTTAGGTTTGTAGTTGCTAAATACCTCACCTACAGCTTTTAATTCAGTTATATCCCCAACAGGTGTTGATGTACCGTGAGTATTTATGTAATCAATTTTATTTTTTGCGGTGCTCAATGCCATCTTCATGCATCGGACTGCTCCCTCTCCTGATGGAGCAACCATATCATAACCATCTGACGTAGCACCGTAGCCTGTTAATTCTGCATAAATTTTTGCACCTCTTGCTTTTGCATGCTCATATTCTTCTAAAACCAAAACACCCCCACCACCTGAGATAACAAAACCATCTCGTGTTTTATCGTAAGGCCTAGACGCTTTTTCAGGGGTATCATTATATTTTGATGACAATGCTGTCATGGCATCAAACATTGCAGTCATAGCAAAATGAACCTCATCACTGCCACCCGCAAAAATAATTTTTTGTTTTCCTAGTTGAATTAATTCCATAGCGTTACCAATGCAGTGTCCGCTAGTTGCACATGCTGAACTAATTGTATAATTAACTCCTTTTATTTTAAAAGGCACTGCAAGAGTTGCTGAAGCTGTGCTAGACATTGTCCGTGGAACTACAAAAGGTCCCATTCTTTTAGGGCTTTTTTCTCTAGTCTTGTCTGCTGCTAATATAACGTTTTCTATTGAAGGGCCACCAGATCCCATAATCATTCCGGTTGTTACATTGCTTATATCTTTTTCCTCAAGACCAGAATCTTTTACAGCTTCATTCATAGAAATATAATTATAAGCTGACCCTGGTCCCATGAACCTTATAAATTTTCTGTCTACATGATCTTCAAGTTTAATATTTGGTTTTCCATGAACATGACTTTTTAAATTATATTCTTTGTATTCCTCAGAAAAAGTAATCCCCGATTTTGCGTTAAGCAACGATTTATAAACTTCACCTTGATTATTTCCTAAACAAGAAACTACTCCTATTCCAGTAACTACAACTCTTTTCATGATTTAAATAATCCCACCTTAAGGTTTTCTGCAGTGTAAATTATCTTACCATCTGCACTTAAAATACCATTAGCTAATCCAACAGCAGTGCCTTCTTTTTTTAAAATTCTCTTCATATTTATTTCGTAAGTCGCTATTTTAATATTTTTTAATACCTCACCTGTGAATTTTACAGAATTTACTCCTAAAGCTCTACCTTTTCCTGGCTCACCTATCCAGCCTAAATAAAATCCAACTAACTGCCACATAGCATCTAAGCCAAGACAACCTGGCATAACTGGGTCTTTTTTAAAATGACAATCAAAAAACCATAGGTTGTCTTTAATATCAAGCTCCGCTTTAATAAAACCTTTTTTAAATTCACCTGTATCTTTTTTTATTTCTGTAATCCTATCAAACATCAACATTGGAGGTAATGGCAGCTTAGCATTTCCCTCACCAAATAGTTTCCCTTCTCCACACGAAATTAACTCATCGTAATTGTAACTATTTTTTTGCATGATTTAGAATTGTTTTACTTGATTTAGCAAAAGTTTCATATATATTTTGTTTTAGAATGATTATAAAGTAGATCAAAAACGAACTAAAACGTGAAAAAAATAGATATTTTAAAAAAATTAAGATCTTCCGGGTTAAGACCGACTAAACAAAGAGTTGAAATAGCTAAACTTTTATTTGAAAGAGAAAAAACATTTCATTTTACAGTTGAAAGTTTAAACAAACTTTTGAGCAAAAAATCGGCTTCTAAAATTGCGCTAGCTACAATTTATAATACCGTCCACGCATTTAAAACAGCCGGGCATTTAAGTGAAGTTGAAGTAAGAGGAAACAAAACTTATTTTGACACTAATGTTTCAAACCACCACCATTTTTATGATAGCGAAACTTCAGAATTAATAGACATCGATGCGAATGATATAATCATTCAAAAACTTCCAAAAGCACCAAATGGCAAAAAAATTAAGAATGTTGAGGTATTTATAAATTTGAAAAATTGACAGTTTGTCGCTTGTTTTTCACTTTAGAATAATTATAAACTAGATTTATGAGTGTAGATTATAAAAAAAATAATAATGGTAAATGTCCAGTCATGCACGGTGGCGTAACTAAAGCAGGAGAGTCAAATACTGCCAGACTTTGGCCCAATAGTATAAATTTGGATATTTTACATCAACACGATACAAAAACGAATCCGCTTCCAGGATTTAATTATAAAAAAGAAGTTAAAAAATTAAATTTTAAAGCTTTAAAAAAAGATTTATTAAAGTTGATGACAGACAGCCAAGAGTGGTGGCCAGCAGATCTTGGAACTTACAGTGGATTAATGGTGAGACTAACTTGGCACCAGGTTGGCACTTATAGAGAATTCGACGGAAGACCTAATGTTGGATCACATAGATTCTCACCTCAAGATTCTTGGCCTGACAACACAAACTTGGATAAAGCTAGACGTCTTTTATGGCCGATTAAAAAAAAATACGGCAACAGATTAAGTTGGTCAGATTTAATGGTGCTAGCTGGTACTATGGCTTATGAGCATGCTGGATTTAAAACTTTCGGTTTTTCATTTGGTAGAGAGGATATTTGGGAGCCAGAAAAAGATGTTTACTGGGGAAAAGAAACAGTTCCATTAGCAGTTAACAGATACGGAGATCCACAAGATAGATCTTCATTAGAAGCACCTCTCGCAGCTTCTCATTTTCAATTAGTTTACGTAAACCCCCAAGGTGTTGAGGGGAAACCTGATCCGGTAAGAACCGCGATGGATGTCAGAGAAACTTTCGGAAGAATGGGAATGAATGATGTTGAGACTGCAGCACTTACAGTCGGAGGTCACTCTATTGGAAGAGCGCATGGTAATGGTAATCCTGACAATTTAGGGCCAGAACCTGCTGGAGCTGATATTCATGAACAAGGTTTTGGCTGGAACCAGGAAAATGGTACCGGAGCAAATCAAATTACATCAGGTCTCGAAGGGGCCTGGACAACAAATCCTGATAAGTGGGATCATCAATATTTAGATCTTTTACTTAATTATGAGTGGGAAAGTAAAAAAAGCCCTGCAGGCGCCTGGCAGTGGGAACCAATCAATCTCGAAGAGGAAAAAAAACCAAGAGACTTGGGAGATCCAAATAAAAAAGCTAGACTAATGTTTACTGACGCCGACATGGCAATGGCAATGGACCCAGAGTACAGAAAAATTTCAGAAAGATTTTTTAAAGACCCGAAATTCTTTGAAGATTCTTTTGCACGAGCATGGTTTAAGTTAACTCATAGAACAATGGGAAATAAAGAAAACTATATTGGACCTTGGGCTCCTAAAGAAGATTTATATTGGCAAGGTAATGTTCCAAAACCTAAAAAGAAATACAACGTAGAAAAAGTAAAGAAAATGATTTCTTCGTCAAAATTAAGTTCTAGTGATTTAATTACCACTGCCTGGGATAGCGCAAGAACATACAGAAGAACTGATAAAAGAGGTGGAGCTAATGGAGCAAGAATTCGTTTAGAACCAATGAACCAATGGGAAGCAAACGAGCCAAAAAAACTCTCTAAAGTTTTAAAAGTGCTTGAGGGAATAGCTAAGAAAACTGGAGCAACAATTGCAGATACAATAGTATTAGCAGGAAATGTCGGCCTTGAAAAAGCTATTAAAAAAGCGGGTTCTAAAGCAAAAGTTCCATTTAACCCTGGAAGGGGTGATGCTTTACAAGATCATACTGAAATTAAAAGTTTCAAATGGTTAGAACCTCATCATGATGGTTTTAGAAACTATTTTAAAGGTGATTTTTCAGTAATGCCTGAGGAACTACTTTTAGAGAGAGCGTCTCTTATGGGTTTAACTGCACAGGAAATGACTTGTTTAGTAGGAGGAATGAGAGTGCTAGGAACAAATCATTCAACTGCTAAAGAAAAAGGTGTTATGACTGATAAAGTTGGAGCACTCACAAATGACTTTTTTGTAAATTTAGTTGACATGAAATATACTTGGAAACCAACTGGAAAAAACTCATACGATATAATTGACCGTAAAACTAACAAAGTTAAATTTACAGCCTCTAGAGCTGATTTAGTTTTAGGTTCAAATTCTATACTTAGATCCTATGCAGAAGTTTATGCACAAGACGACAATAAAGAAAAATTTATTAAAGATTTTATTAAAGTTTGGACAAAAATTATGAACGCAGATAGAGTTAACCTTAAAAAGTTAAATTAATATGGAAATTGTAAAAACACAAAACTTAGAAAAGTTAAATCAAAATATAAAAGATGATTTTTTTAAAGTTCCAAATATAAAATTTGATATTGATAAATTAAAAGCTGACTTAAATATTGTATTAAAAAAAAAGAAATTCAACACTCTTGGTATTAAAAATTTTGGGGCCATTTCTATAAATCAAATTCCAGGTGATAAAAATTCTACAGAGGGTCACAATGTAAGAGGCACTTACTGGACTATACCTGATGAAAAAGGTAAAGAAGTAGAGAGAGACAAGGCTATTGATGAGTCAAAATATACAGAAATAGTTCCTGAGTTTAAAAATACATATTTTGAGGAAGTTTATAATACCTTAAAGAAACACTTTAAACTTGGAAGAGTAAGAATATTATTAAAAGAACCTAGATCTACTCTTAGTTGGCACAGAGATCCAGAGCCAAGACTTCATATTCCAATCATAACAAACAAAGGTTGTAGGATGGTGATAGAGGATGTTTGCAAGCATATGCCAGCTGATGGATCAGCAACCATTACAAACAACACTAAATATCACAACTTCTTTAATGGCGGTGAACAAGACAGGATACATCTTGTAGCGTGTGTTTTAGAAAATCCGTTTAAAAATGGCAGAGTTCAATAAAGGAATCTATCTTACTGTAAAAGATATTTATCAAAGCAACAAAGGATCTCTTTTACGAACCTTAATCTATACAATTGGACATTTTTTAATTGCTATAACAGTTTTGATGTTAATATCTAATGTATCGTTCATGATCGCCTTAACAGATGCAATAGTAGAACCGATAGCAAATGCAGTATGGTACTTCGTATTAGATAAAATTTGGACCTCTAAATATAAGAAATGATTTTATAATAATCCCCATAGACCATCTTTTTTGATCCATCCTTCAAATTTTTCAATTTTTACCTTGCACCAATTTTCTTTACATTTACGTATATGACATAATCTACCCTGTTTTAGAATTGCATATGGTTTGGAATAAATCGAAGGATTACTGAAGATCAGTTTGTCGTCTCCAACTATAATAGCTGCCTTTTTTTTTGATAATTGTGATATATGAACCCAGCCACTGTTGTTTTGATGATCTATAATTTTTCTAAAGTTTTCAAATCTATCTTGCACAAGAACAGGTAAATATTTTTTTTTATAAAATAACTTTATTGGATATTCAAAAGACGGGCCTTGCCTTAGATTTACTTTGTCATTTCTTAAAGTTAAAAAATATTCATTAGCAAAAAGATTTTGAAATGAAAAAATAAAAATTAAAATTATATATTTAATTTTTAACATTTATTTTTACAGAGAGGATTATTTGATAATTTTATTTTTCTTAAATTATATTTTATAGAATTAAATATTATCATATAACCATTTAAATCATCTTTTAAATCTAGGATAGTTTTTAAAACCTCATTAGCTTGAAGTGACCCTAGAATTCCTGCTACTGGAGAAAAAACTCCATCTGCTTCACAATTTTTTTCAGTTGTAGGTTTTTCTGGCATAAAACATCTATAACAAGAAGCTTTTTTCCTAAAATTAAATTTATATAAGTGACCATCAAATTTACTTATTGCTGCTGAGATAAGCGTTTTTTTCTTTTTTTTACATTCATCATTAATTATATATCGTGTTTCAAAATTATCCGTACCGTCACAAACTATATCAAAATCTTTGATTATTGATCCTGCGTTAAGTTTGGTAAGTTTTTTCTTAAACATTTTTATTCTAATTTTGTTGTTCATTTTGTTGATAACATTTTTAGCTCGATGCACTTTATATTTACCTATATCATTAATATTAAATAACGTTTGTCTGTTTAAGTTACTTATCTCAATTTTATCATGATCAACAATTCCAATCTTACCAACCCCAGATGATGCTAAATATGTCAATAGTGGACAACCTAATCCTCCAAGTCCAATTATCAATACCTTTGAGTTTAATATTTTTTTTTGACCATTTACTCCAAAATTTTTTAAAATTATTTGTTTTTCAAATCTTTTATAGTCATTTAATCTCATTTGCATAAATCATTTCATACCAGTAGAACCAAATCCACCAGAACCTCTGTCTGTTTCATCTAGGTTTTCAACTTCTTTAAATTTTACTTTAATAACTGGACTCAAAACCATTTGAGCTATCCTCGCACCTTTTTTGACTGTGAAAGTGTTACTCCCTAGGTTTATTAAAATTACTTTTATTTCCCCCCTATAATCAGCATCTATAGTTCCAGGAGTATTCAAAACTGATACTTGGCTTTTAGCAGCTAATCCTGATCTTGGTCTAATTTGTATTTCAAAATTTTTAGGTATTGAGAGAGATATACCAGTAGGAATTATGGATGTTTTTCCTGGATCTATTTTTATATCTGTAGGTATATTAGCAGAAAGATCCATCCCAGATGAACCATCAGTCTCATATTTAGGCAATTCCACATTTTTAGATAATCTTTTAATTAAAACTTCTGTCATTAATCAAGATTTTGTCCAAAATAATATCCGCAATTATATTTGCTATAAAACTTTTTTTATTTTTTTTAACAACTTTAATTTTTCCTGAATTATCTATAATTGAAACTCGATTATAATCCGAGTTGAATCCACTATCTTTTTTTGAAACATCGTTTGCAATTATAATGTCACAATTTTTCTGTTTCAATTTGGATAATGCGTTTTTATCTAAATTTTCAGTTTCAGCTGCAAAACCGATAACTATTTTAGGTCTATGTTTATTATTTTTGCTTAGAAATTCTAAAATATCGATATTTTTTTGTAATTCAAAAGATTTTAATCTTAAATTATTTTTTTTTAATTTAAATTTACTTTTATAAACTGGCTTAAAATCTGTTACAGCAGCTGCACACACAGCGATATCTGCAGGCAAATTTTTTTTGACAGTCTCAAACATCTCACTTGCGGTTATAATTTTTTTTATTTTAATATCTTTATTGGAAACAAGATTTGTTGGCCCTGTAATCAAAGTTGTTTCTATACCCAGTCTACTAAGCGCTTTCGCTATCTCGAACCCCTGTTTACCACTTGACTCATTCGATAAATATCTTACTGGGTCTATATATTCTCTTGTCGGACCAGCTGTCACTAGAGCTTTAAGCTTTCTTTTTTTAATAATATCTTTTTTGTTGAAATAATTATCAAGAAAGGAAAATATCTGTCTTGGACTTGACATTTTACCCTCACCATATTCACCACATGCCATTTCTCCCTTTTCAGGTCCTATAAATAAATAACCATAATCTTTTAAAGTTTTAACATTTCTTTGTGTAGCTTTGTGAATCCACATTCTGACATTCATTGCGGGAACTAATAAAATATCTTTATTTGAGGCTAAAATTACTGTTGTTGCTAAGTCTTCAGCTTTTCCAAGACTTAACTTAGTCATAAAGTTAGCTGTAGTTGGCAAAACGATTATTAAATCCGCCCATCTTGACAAAGATATGTGGTCGATTTCTGCTTCAGAGTTTTTATCAAAAATATCCTCAAATGTTTTATTATTAGTAAGTGTAGTAATAGACATTGGGGTAACAAATTCTTTACCGCTTTTAGTTAATATTACCTTAACTTCGTTTTTATTTTTTTTAAGTAATCGAATTAAATCTAATGATTTATAAGCCGAAATCCCACCGCCAATTATTATAAGTATTTTCTTATCTTTTATTTTCATAAGCAATTAAAATACTAATAGAAAGACAATTACAACACTAAAAAAACTAATGATTATATTATTTCTAAAGTTTTTAATCTTCATTTGTTCTAATTCTAATTTCTTATTTGCCCCAATAGATAAGTTTAATTTTCCTTCAGACATTAATTTTAAGGCATAGTCTGCTCTATCCATTAATTCTGGTAGATCTGGTATTCTTTTTAAAATTTCAGAAGAGGTATTAATAGCAGTATCAAAAGTAGACTTTGGACTTTTAATACTTTTTAGCCAATCTTCAAGAATAGGTCTTGATACCTCCCAAATATTTGTTTCAGGGTAAAGTTTTCTTGCAACTCCCTCAACAACAACCATTGTTTTTTGCAATAAAAGAAGTGGGGGTTGAGTTGGCATGTTGAACTTCTCTGTTATTTCAAATAATTGAGCTAATAAATTTCCACCTGAAATATCTTTAATAGATTGACCAAAAATAGGTTCACCTACGGATCTTAATGCTTGTGCAAATTCTTCTTTAGATGCATCTTGGGGGACAAGACCGGCCTGAAAATGAACTTCGGCAACTTTTACGTAGTCTCTCTTTATAAAACCATACAAAATTTCCGCCAAATATTTTCTATTATTTTTATCTAAACGTCCCATTATTCCAAAATCTACTGGAATCACGTTTCCATTTGCGTCAACAAATAAATTTCCTTGATGCATATCGCCGTGAAAAAAACCATCTCTTACAGCTTGTGTTAAAAATAATTGTATCAGATTTTCTGCAAGTTTTTTTAAATCTATTCCAAGTTCATCAATTTTTTTAATTTCTCTAATTGAAACTCCCTCGACTTTATCTAAAGTCAATATTTTCTTTGTCGTATAGTTCCAATAAATTTTAGGAACGACAAACCCATTATCATTTTTTGTATTTTCATAAAGTTCATTGGCTGCAGCAGCTTCAAATCTTAAATCCATTTCGATATTTGTAATCTCTCTTAATAAATGAACTACCTCTACTAGTTTTAATCTTTTCGCTTTGGGTACTATGTTTTCAACTATATAGGCAAAAAGCATTAAAGCATCTAACTCTTCATTAAATAATTTTTCTATATCTGGCCGTAATATTTTTATTGCAACTTGTTTTTCTTTTCCCTCAAAATTTATTTTAGCCAAATGTACTTGAGCAATTGAGGCAGCCGCGATTGGTTCACTTATTTCAGTTACATCTTTAAAATAATTTTCACCAATTTCTTTTTTAATGATCTTTTTTGCATCATACAGATCGAATGCAGGAACTTTATCTTGAAGCTTTTCAAGACTTCTTGCTAATTCTTCACCTATAATATCTGGCCTAGTAGCTAGAAATTGTCCTAATTTTATAAATGTTGTTCCCATTCCTTGTAAAGCAACACAAAGCTTTTCTCCAGATGTCTTTTGTTTATCTCTTATTCCTGAGCTTGCACCGATTGAGATCAGATTAAAAAATAAATTAACAATTGTTGGCAATTGTTGCATTTCATTAATTATTTCTACCGCTCCAGAAGTTGAAAATTTTCTAGCGATTTGAAATAACTTGATGACTCTTTTAAACATTTAAATTTTCCAACCCGAATGTATTGCTGAAACACCACTAGAAAGATTTCTAAACTCTACGTTGGAAAATCCATTCTTTTTCATTAATTCAGCTAGTTGCTCTTGATTGTAAAACTTTTTAATACTGTCAACCAAATATTCATATGGTTTTTTAGAACCGACAACTAATTTACCCATTAATGGGATAGTTTTTGAATACTGTTTGTAAAGAAAGTCTATTAATTCGTTATCTATTTTTGAAAATTCCAAGCACATAAATCTGCCGCCTGGTTTTAAAACTCTTAAAGCCTCTTTTAAAGCAATATTTATATTCGTAACATTTCTTATTCCATAACTAATTGAGTAATAATCAAAAGTATTATCTTTAACAGGAATTTTTTCAGCCTGGGAACTTATCCAATTTATTGTGTTATATTTTTTTAGTTTAATCTTACCTTGTTCCATCATTTTTTTATTTGGCTCAACGCAAGTAATTTTTCCGGTTTTATTTGTTTTCTTAAAGAAAAGTTCAGCTATATCACCAGTCCCTGATGCAACATCAATCAATTTTGCATTGGGTTGTGGGTTCATCCAATTAATGAACTTTTCTTTCCAAAGTCTATGTATACCTAGTGACATTATATCATTCATTAAATCATATTTTTTATGAACATTAGAAAATACGGAATTGACTAATTTATTTTTATCTTGAATAGTACTTTTCATATCAGAATTATATGCCAGAATTACCTGAAGTTGAAGTTGTTAAAAGGTCCTTAAAGAGGAAAATCCTAAATTCGATTATTAAAAAGGTTCAAATCAAAGATTATAAATTAAGATATAAGGTAGAAAAAGAAATAGGCAACAAACTTACAGGAAAAAAAATTAAGAATATTAAAAGACGATCAAAATTTTTAATTTTTGAAATTGATAAATCTTATTTAATGTTAGTCCATTTAGGAATGACGGGTAAGTTTTTTTTTATAGATCAAAACAAAGAAAAATTCAAAACTAGCTTTTATTATCTTCTAAACTACCAGAAAGATCAAAAACACGATCGGGTAATTTTTTTTTTAAATAACAATCGAAAACTAATTTATAATGACGTCAGAAAATTTGGATTTATAAAGTTATATGATTTAAATCAGATAACTAGAATATCTCATTTAAATAATTTAGGGCCAGAACCATTTGAAAAAAAATGGAATTCTAAATATTTTAAAGATTATATCGCTAATAGAAAAAGAAATATTAAGAATATTCTAATGGACCAAAAATTTGTATCCGGATTAGGAAATATTTATGTAAATGAAATTTTATTTTTAAGTGGTGTGAGACCGAGCCGTGTAGTAAAAAAACTTAAGAATTCTGAAATAGAAAAAATTATTAAATATTCAAAAATTATTCTTAAAGGCTCAATAAAACTTGGTGGTTCAACTATAAAAGATTTTTCAAGCGAAAATGGAAAAAAAGGGGTCTTTCAACAATATTTTAAGATCTATGGAAGAAAAGATAAAAAATGTTCTAATGTAGATTGTAACAATAGTGTAGTTAAGACTGCCATATCTAATAGGGCAACTTTTTTTTGTAAAAGATGTCAAAAATAATAAAGTTGACCGAAATAATTGAGACATATATACAATCGTAAAAATGCCTAACACAAAATCAGCCATCAGAAGAGTAAGAAGAGTTAAAAAGCAAACTCAAGCCAATAGGATCAGGAAAAGCAAGTATAAAAATGCAATTAAACAAATGGAAATGCTGATCAAATCTAAAGATAATGCTAAAATTAAAAATTATTTTCCAAAATTCCAATCAATTCTAATGCAGGTTGCTAAATCTGGAGTAGTAAACAAAAAAACTGCTTCAAGAAAAATTTCAAGAATATCAAAAAAAATCTAATTTTTTCAAATTAATTATCAACTTAGTTTAAAAAACTATATTTATATTTTTTAAATTTTAAAAATCAAAATATAGTTTCATTTAAAAGTTGTAAATTTTTTTTTCTATTAAAACGATAAAGCTACAACCTGAGTCGATTTATTTTTCAATTTCAAAAAAAAAATCTTGCAAATATTTTTAAAAGAGAGTTAAAAGGATTCTCTAACTAAATTTCAAATGGAAAAAAATAATATTAAAAAACAACAAAATGTTTACGTTTCAGAGGAAGAAAACACACTAGATTGGTCAGAGGTTCAAAATGCATTTAAAAAAACATTTGGTGGAGAAATTTATAATAGCTGGTTACAGAAAATTTCTTTGGTCAAAGAGTTCAACGATTATTTAATTTTAGGTGTTCCTACAAGATTTTTTAGAGACTGGATTGTTTCAAGATATTTAGACAAAATACTAGAGCAAGTGAAAAGCTTTAAGTTAAGTTTAAACAGAATAGAATTTAAAATTATTGAAGAGAACAAGAACCCACAAGATTTTATTAAGATTGATCAGATAAATAAAGTTACTGAAATAAAAGACTCAATTCTCAACTATAACAGACTGAATCCACACTTAAATTTTGAAAGTTTTATTCAAGGAAAAAGTAATGATATTGCACTATCTTACTCAAAAAAAGTTTGTGAGCATGTATCTAGATATAATCCACTCTACATTTGTGGTGGAGTGGGACTAGGAAAAACTCACCTTTTAAATGCCATAGGATTAGAATTACAAGATGAAAATAATGTCATGTTTATTTCAGCCGAAAGGTTCATGTATCACTTCATTAAATCTATAAAAAAAAATGATATGGTAAATTTTAAGGATTTTTTTAGAAAGTCATCGGTTTTTATAATTGATGATATTCAATTCATAAGTGGTAAAGAAAGCCTTCAAGAAGAGTTTTTCCACACCTTTAATAGCTTGATGGATAAAGGTTCTCAAATAATAATCTCAGCTGATAGAACTCCAATGAAACTTGATAGGGTGCAAGAAAGAATAAAATCGAGATTAGCTGGAGGACTAGTTGTAGATATAGACTCCCCAGATATAGAACTTAAAGAGAAGATTATTAAGAAAAAAATTCAAGAAATTCAAAATCAATTCAAAGAAAGTATTTCATTAAGTGACGAGGTAATCAATTATATTGCTTGTGAGAGCAAAACAAACATAAGAGATCTTATTGGTATATTAAATAGAGTTATAGCTTTCAGTAGAGTCCACAATAAAGTTTTACACACGTCAGATTGTAAAAATATTTTAAAAGATGTATTTAACCAAATTAAAGTTATAACAGTTGATAAAATTCAAAACGTTGTATCTAATTATTTTAATATTCCTTTAAGTGAAATGTTATCGCAAAGAAGGTCTAGACCATTGGCTAGGCCAAGGCAAATAGCTATGTACCTCTCAAAAAAATTAACTACTAGATCGTTACCAGAAATCGGCAGAAGGTTTGCTAATAGAGATCACACAACAGTCATTCATGCAGTTAAAACAATAACTAGATTATCAGAGCAAGACGATGAAATGAAAAAAAACATTAGTCAAATTAAAAGTCTTTTACTTGAACAGTAAAATGCAATTTTCTATCAAAAGAGACAAGCTACTTAAATCTTTAAACTTTGTTCAAGGAATAGTTGAAAAAAAAAATACTCTTCCAATACTTTCGAATGTTTTATTACAACTAAAAGATAAAAAACTGATCATTGTAGCAACTGACCTGGATATCATTTTTTGTGATGAAATAACTGATGTTAAAGTGATTAATGAAGGAAGCACCACAACTTCAGCTGCAATTCTTTACGATATATTAAGAAAAATCTCAGCTGAATCAGAAATAAATTTTAATTTAAAAACAGAGAACAAATTAAGTTTGATAAGTGAAAACGCTGATTTTAACCTTTTATGTTTACCAACTGACAATTTTCCCACTTTTTCTGATCAATTTAACAAAAAAGAAATTTCATTTAATAATCAAAACTTCTTAAAGTTATTAAATAAAACAAGAATTTCTATCTCGAATGATGACACAAGGCATTATTTAAACGGTATTTTTTTTCATTTAACAGAGGGTCATGGAAGATATTTTTTAACTGGGGTCGCTACAGACAGTCATCGATTATCCTCAAGTAGTCTAGAAATTTCAAATATTGATGAATTTCAATCCTTCATTTTACCTAGAAAAACTGTTTTTCAACTATGTTCAATTCTATCGGAGACTAACGAAAATCTTACAATGCAAATATCAGATAATAAGATTAAATTTTCAATAGGAAATATGCAATTAATTTCAAAAGTGATTGATGGTAAATTCCCAGATTATAAAAAAGTTGTGCCAACAGGAAATGATAAAGTTTTATCAGTTGGTTCGAAAGATTTTATTAGTTCAATTGAAAGAGTAGCAAGCGTTTCACTGGATCGAAAAGAAGGAGTTAAATTATCGATACACAAAGACAATGTCCAACTCTCAGTTAATAGTGCAAATTCTGGTGAAGGAAACGAGAAGATCAAAGCTGAATTTAACTCAGACAACTTAATTATAAGTTTTAATTCTAAATATTTACTTGATATTGCATCAGAGATAGGAAATAAAAATTTAAAGTTAAATTTAAAAGACTCAACATCCCCGGTATTAATAGAGGATCTTTCAGATAAAAATAGTTTTTACGTTATTATGCCAATGAAAATTTGATTTTAGGTGAAATCAAAACTTTTTTTATTTTTTGGCCTAGAATCGTTGGTACTTAATAATTCTAGATGCTTAATCATACCTGATGTTTCAAATTGAACAAAAAAAATGATATAATGATAAATTCAAAATATACTAAAATGCCTAAAAATTTAGAATTAAATATAAAACAAAATTATGGTGCGGACTCAATCAAGGTCTTAAAAGGCTTAGAAGCTGTTAGAAAAAGACCAGGAATGTACATTGGTGATACTGACGATGGGTCTGGCTTACATCATATGGTTTTTGAAGTTGTAGACAACTCTATTGATGAAGCTTTAGCCGGATATTGTAAAAAAATTACTGTTACGATGAACGAAGATAATACTATTACCGTTGAGGACGACGGAAGAGGTATCCCTGTTGATATGCACAAAGGTGAAAAAATGCCTGCCGCAGAGGTAATAATGACACAATTACACGCTGGAGGTAAATTTGATCATGATTCATATAAAGTTTCAGGAGGTTTACACGGGGTAGGTGTTTCAGTTGTAAATGCTTTATCTGAAAAATTATCCTTGAACATTTATAGGGACGGAAAAGAGTATGAAATATTTTTTAAAAATGGAGAAACCATTAAACAATTAAAAAAGAAAGGTGCCACTAAACAAAAAGGAACAAAGATTTGTTTTCTGCCATCTAGAGAGGTTTTTTCATCTATAAAGTTTAGTGCATCAATTTTAGAAAAAAGAATCAGAGAACTGGCTTTTTTAAACAAAGGGGTATCAATTACTTTAAAAGACAAAACTGGAAAAAAAAATAAAGAAACTGTCCATCAGTATGACGGCGGTATAATTGAGTTTGTAAAATATATTAATAATAAAAAACCTATTTTAGTAAATAAAAATGAGAAGGAAGTATTCAAGAAACCTGTATACGTTACATCTACAAAAAACAATGTAGTTGTTGAATGCTCATTTGAGTGGAACGCAGGCTATTCTGAAGAGGTTTTAGCTTTTACCAATAATATTCCTCAAAAAGATGGTGGAACACATTTGTTAGGTTTTAGAAGTGCGCTCACAAGAGTAATAAACAAGTATGCTTCAGATAAAAACAAAAAAAACAAAGTGAATTTATCAGGTGATGATATTAAAGAAGGATTGACTTCCATACTTTCAATTAAAATGCCAGATCCAAAGTTCTCTTCTCAAACTAAAGATAAATTAGTATCTTCAGAAATCAGAAACATCGTAGAGCATATTATCAGTGAAAAAGTTTCTACATGGTTTGACCAGAATCCCTCTGTAGCAAAAACTGTAATAGAAAAAATTACTCAAGCTGCTATGGCAAGAGAGGTAGCAAGAAAAGCAAGAGACAGCGTTAGAAGGAAAGGAACTTTTGAACTTTCTGGACTACCAGGTAAACTTGCAGATTGTCAAATTCAAAAGCGGGAAGGAACTGAATTATTTATTGTAGAGGGTGACTCAGCTGGTGGATCTGCTAAACAAGGAAGAGTAAGAGAATTTCAAGCAGTTCTCCCGCTGAGAGGAAAAATTTTAAATACTTTTGTTAATGGAAAAAAAAATGGCGAAGATCAATCTACAAAAGCTTTATCAAAAATGATGTCTTCTTCTGAGATAGTAACGTTAATTAATGCCTTAGGAACTGGTTCTAAAGATTTTAATATCGATAATTTGAGATATGATAAAATTGTTATAATGACAGATGCCGACGTTGATGGCTCACACATTAGAACTTTGTTATTAACTTTTTTTAATAATTCACCATTTAACCAATTAATTGAAAACGGTCATATTTATTTAGCTCAGCCACCATTGTTTAAAGTTACTAAAGCCAATAAAAGTATTTATATTAAAGATGAAAAAAGTTTAGAGAATTACATATTAGAAACATCAAAATTAACAAAAAATATAAAAAAAGGATCATCAGATTACAAAAAATTCATACAGGAACAAAGAGAAAAACTTTCCATTCAAAGATTTAAAGGTTTAGGAGAAATGAATCCGGAAGAACTATGGGACACAACCTTAAATCCTGATAATAGAACAATGTTAAGAGTTCAATATACTAAAGGAACAAAAGATAAATCTAAGGACGATCAGAAAATGATTGAGATTTTGATGGGCGACGAAGTTGCTCCAAGGAAAGATTTTATAACAAACAACGCCTTAGATGTCGTCAATTTAGATATTTGATAATGCAATGAATTTTAACACTCTTTTCCGAACAAAAGAGAATTTAAGTTTAGATAAAAATACATTAACAATATTAAGGTATATAGCCATTATTGGCCAGTTCTTAGCAATTGGCATTGTTTATTATTATTTAGATTTACCATTTCCAATTTTAGAAAGCTATTTAATTATTTCACTGGGTTTAGCTACAAACTTATATCTTCAATTTGGAATTAAAATTAATCAACTTAAAGATTTTTATGCAGCTCCTTTTCTACTATACGATTTAATACAGTTATGTGCACTTCTTTACTTAACAGGCGGAATATTTAATCCATTCTCATTTTTATTAGTTATTCCTGCTATAGTTTCTTCAACATTTTTAAGTATGGGAACCACAATAATCCTAGGTTTAATAACATCAATACTTTTATTAACTATCTCATTTTTTCATTTACCATTACCAGGGGAAAATATGAATTTGTTACATTTTCCAAATTTTTATAAAATTGGCATTATAATATCTATTTTAATTGGTTTAATATTTCTAAGTTATTTTGGTATTCGATTTGCTGGGGAAAAAAAGAAAACAGAGGAAGCCTTTAAAAAACTTCAAGAAGTAATTTATAAAGAGTATGAATTAGAGTCTTTAGGGGGTCAAGCTGCTGCTGCTGCACACTCACTTGGAACACCTTTAGCTACAATAAGTGTAGTAGCAAAAGAATTAAAAAAAGAAATTGGAGATCAAAATGAACTTTCCAAAGATATTGACCTGCTAATAAGTCAATCAAAAAGATGTAGTGAAATTTTAAAAAGAATTTCAAAAAAACAAATCGAGGAAGATAAATTTTTTATTTCAACTAAACTAGAGAATTTACTTGAGGAAATTATAAATTCTTTTAAAGAAACCTCTTCCAAAGAGATAACCCTCGTATCAGATAAAGATAAAAATAAAATTGATATCCAGAGATCTGCGGAGATGATCTATGGCTTAAGAAATTTTATAGGAAATGCAATTAAATTTTCGAAAAGTAAAGTTAATATTTTTCTTATAAGCGATGATAAAGAAATTAAAATCATAGTTAATGACGATGGTCCAGGTTTCCCTAAAGATATAATTGAGAAATTGGGAGAACCCTATATAAAATCAAGATCATTAGAATTAAATTCAAACTCAGGTTTAGGTCTTGGAACTTTTTTAGGCAAAACTTTATTAGAAAGACAAAACGCTAAACTTTCGTTTAAAGATGATAAAAATTTAGGTGGTGCTTCAGTCGCAATTAGTTGGTCGCCTAAAAATATTTTACCATAAAGTAAAAATTATTTTGGTTCTTGTTGTGTCAAACAATGAATTGCTCCAAACCCCCAAATCAATTCTGAACAGTTAATTGGAATAATTTTTCTATTCTTAAATTCGTTTTTAAAAATTTTGATAACTATTTTATCTTTCGGATCATTAAAAACAGGCAATAAAACAGAATTATTTAGTATATAAAAGTTCAGATAAGATGCTGGAACCCTTACTTTATTTATATAAATTGGTCTAGGCATTGGAATTTTTTTAATTTTTATTTTTGAGGAGTTAATTTTGACTTTTTTTAAAATTTTAAAATTCTCATTAAGATTTTTATAATTTTTATCTTTTTTATTATTTTCATAAGCAAGAAAAATTTTGTTAGATTTTACAAATCTAGCAATATCATCAACGTGTCCATGAGTATCGTCCCCCTCAATTCCTTTATTAAGCCAAATAACCTTTTTTGCTCCAAAGTATTTTTGAAAGATATAATTATAATCTTTTAATTCTAAACTAGAATTTCTTTGTTGAATTTTACTTAACAAGCACTCTTTTGTTGTCAGTAGCAATCCTTTTCCATTAACATCAATTGATCCACCCTCAAGTACTATCAATTTTTTATTAAATTTAGGACTAATAACATCTCCATTGTAATAATTTTTAATTCTCAAAATGACTTTATTATCTTCTTTGTAATTCTTATATTTAGCCCATCCATTAAATTTCCAATTTAATAAAATATTTTGATTTTTTTTATCTTTTATAAATATTGGTCCTGTATCTCTCATCCACACTCTATCTGTTTTACAAATTATAAATTTTACATTACGTATATTTGCATTATTTTCCTTAAGTAATTTTTTTATTATATTTTGAGATTTAAAGTTTTTTATTAAAAGATTCACCTCTTGAGACTTTGTAATCTTAGAAATTATTTTAGCAAATACCCCGGGAATATTTTTAAACATACCTGGCCAATCTTTTTTATTATAAGGCCAACCTATTAATGTCGATTTTTGTTTTTCCCACTCAGCTGGCATCCTGAAAAGAGAATTTACTTTTTTAGGCATCTCTTGGATTTTTAAGTAGTCCCTTGTAATAGTCTATTCGTCTATCCCTGAAAAAAGGCCAATGTTGTCTTGAGGTTTCAACTTTTTTAAAATCAATTTCACAAACTAAAATATTTTCTTTTAAATTTGCTTTTTTAACAACATTACCACTAGGATCAAATATTACACTATTCCCCCAGAACTCAATTTTTTTATTACTTTGTTTTTCAGTTCCAACTCTGTTTATTGCAGCAACATAAATACCATTAGCTATTGCGTGTGATCTCTGAATTGAAAGCCATGAGTCGAGTTGCGACTTACCAAATTCTTTTTTTTCTCTTGGGTGCCATCCAATTGCAGTTGGATAAAAAATAATTTCTGCTCCTTTTAATGCTGTTAATCTTGCTGCCTCAGGAAACCACTGATCCCAACAAACTAAAGTTCCTAAATTACCTTTTGAAGTTTTAAAAGATTTGAAACCCAAATCTCCTGGAGCAAAATAAAACTTCTCGTAAAATTGTGGATCATCAGGAATATGCATTTTTCTATATTTACCTAAAAGCTTACCTTTTTCATTAATTACAATACAGCTATTATGGTAAAGACCAGAAGTTTTCTTCTCAAATAGTGAAATTATTAAAATAATTTTAAGCTCTTTAGCAAGCGTAGAAAACAAATTACTGCTTGGACCTGGTATTTTCTCTGCTAAATTAAAGTTTTTATGGTTTTCAACCTGACAAAAATATTTTGTTAAAAATAACTCTGGCAAGCAAATAATTTTTGCTCCTTTTTTTGCTGCGATATTAATTTTGTTTATAGCATTACGAATATTTTTTGTTGGGTCAGATGACATTTTCATCTGCACTAAAGCTATTGTTGTTTTAGTCATTTTCTATTTTAATTGAATAAATTTTGAAAATTTCTTTTTTGCCTTACTTGCCAATGTTTACGATGATATGCGTCGCTTGCTATTAGAGGTAATACACTTGTAGCTTCAGCGAACACCATTTGCTCCTTCGTCACGTCAACTTTACCCCAAGAGCTTGCTTCTTTTAAAGTAGAACTACTACAAGCTCCGTCTCTAGTATCTGCTACAGTTATTTGAATAGCATATTTATGCATATCTACCTTTTTGCCTAACAACTCAGCACAAACCACTGTATCCTGGATAAAATTTTTGGGCACTCCACCTCCAACCATTAATAATCCCGATTGTTTTGATTTAAGTTTAATCTCAGTTAATTCTCTGAACTCTCTGATAGAGTCTATAGTGATATGACTTTTAGGATTTTGTTCTTGGTGCATGACAAGTCCAAATCCTGCAGAACTATCAGTAAAAGCTGGACAAAAAATCGGGACATTATTGTCATAAGCTGTTTCTATTAATGAGCCTTTCTTTTTTGAATTCTTTTTTAAATATTTTCCAAGTTCTTTTATAAATTCTCTTGATGTGTATGGCTTTGGTTTAAGTGAATTAGCAATCTCACAAATAGTCTTGTCACATGCTTGTAGATCCTCTTCGTCTATGTACGTGTCATATATTCTATCAATGTAATTATTTCTTAATTCAGTATCATCCTGAAATTGTGATCCCTGATAATGTTTAAATCCTAAAGCTTCAAAAAAATCCATATCAATAATAGATGCACCTGTTGCAACTACAGTATCAATCATATTATGTTTAACCAAATCAGTGTATAGATCCATACAACCACCTGCTGAAGTCGAACCTGCTAATGTTAGAAAAATTGAGCAATCCTTGTCTGAAAGCATCTCATTATAAATACCTGCTGCCCTAGCTGTATCTCTAGACGTAAAAGACATTTTACTCATTCCATCAATAATTTTACGAGCATCGAAAGATTTTATGTCGATATGTTCAACAGGAGTATTGAGCAGAGATTTTTTATTGTGTCCAATATTTGGGCCTATTTTTTTATTCATTAAGCTACTAAAGAACCAACTTTATCATCCGTATTATCGTACATAGATATAATCGGTTTGTCACTTAATTCATGAATTTCATTTGAATAAAAACCATTAAAGTTTGTTCTGAAGGTAAGACTGTATGCTCCTAATTGACCTAACTCTACATAATCACCTTCTTTAATATTATTAGGTAATAAAAATGGACCTTTCATATAATCTAAACCATCACATGTTGGTCCAAAAAAACTAAATGTATTTAGCTTTTTTGATTGAATTCTGCCATCCGTAATCATTTTTGCAGGCAAAACAAAATTTGGCCCACCTGCATCAAATAAAGAGCCGTAAGTTCCATCATTAATGTAAAGATTATTTTTTTTTCTTAAAATGACTTTAACGATGGTTGAACCACTTTCAGCTACAAGCGCTCTACCTGGCTCACAGATTATTTCAGGCAATTTATTAAGTTTTAAATTTTTTAATTCTTTTTTAATTTCGTCCATATAATTTATTAATGGCTCGGGATTAAGGTCTGGGTAAATAGAAGGAAAACCACCACCAACGTTGATTGTGTTCGGGACTATTTTTGTTTTTTTTATAATGTTACCTATTTCACGTATTCCTTTTGAGTAAGAAATTTTATGCATACATTGAGAGCCGACATGAAAACTAATTCCAAGCTTTTTTGAATTGTCTTTACACAGTCTCACTAAACCTAAAGCTTCAGAGGGAAGAGCACCAAATTTTCTTGAGAGATCTATTTCTGCATGTTCATTCGAAATAGCAATTCTTACAAATAATTCTAGATCTTTTGCTTGATTAGTAGCTTCTAAAATTTTTCTTAACTCATCTTTGCTATCTAAAGAGAAACTTTTAACTCCATAATCAAAATAAGCTGATGCTACACTTTCTTTACTTTTAACAGTATGCATAAAATGCAACTTAGCTTCTGGTTTCATTTTTTTGATAAGTTTGACTTCATTTAGAGAAGCAACATCAAATTCGTTAATACCGTTATTAATTATTTGTTTGATAACTTTTTCGTTTGGATTTGTTTTCACGGCATAAAGTATTTTACCAGGAAAATTCTCTTTAAAAAATTTTACGGATTTTTTAATCTCTTTTAGCCGCAAACAATATACGGGGTAATCTGGTTGTAATGAGTTAACTAATTCGTTAACTGTTTTAAATTTTCCCATTTCATGTGTCCCTCACGTTAATTTACACAAAGATTTTTTAAAAAATTTAATAAAAAAAACCTTATTTATTTCGCGTTTAAGGTTTTTTTGACACTATGTAAAGAAAAAAAGACATATTTGTCGTGTTGTAATTTTGTCAATAATACCCATATAGGCGTCAATGAGATCACAAAAAAATGTACCTGAGCAGCTGAAATTGGCCGACTTTGCAGATAAATCATTATTAATTCTAGATGATGATGATCCATTAAGAGGAAGGCTTGCTAGAGCTATGGAAAAGAAAGGTTTTCAAGTAAAAGAGGCAAAATCCGTAGCCGAGGGCCTAAATATCGCTAAGAGCTCCCCAACGGCATTTGCTGTGGTGGATTTAAGACTTGAGGACGGAAATGGGCTTGATGTTGTTAAGGAGCTATCAAAAAATAAAAAAGAAAGCAGAATTGTAATGTTAACCGGATACGGGAATCTACCTACAGCTGTAGAAGCTGTAAAAGTTGGGGCAATAGACTATATAGCTAAACCAGTTGATGCAGACGATGTAGAAGCAGCACTTCTAGCATCTCCAGAGTCAAAAGCAAAGCCACCTGAAAATCCTATGTCAGCAGATAGAGTTAAATGGGAGCACATACACAGAGTATTTGAGCTATGCAATAGAAACGTTTCAGAAACAGCACGAAGACTTAAGATGCATAGAAGAACATTGCAAAGAATTCTTTCCAAGAGGTCTCCTAGATAATACTAGACGATTTTTCTCAACTTTTTAATCTGTTTAATAGCTAAAGTAACAATTAGAACCTTAAATAGTTCAGCCAACAAGAAAGGTTGAGCACCTAATTTAAATATCGATTTATCCCACCCAATAAGATTTCCTAACCAAAGCATTCCAAATAAATAAATGAAACTCGTTGCAAAAGTTAATTTAAAAAAAGTCTTAAATAAACTGCTATCATAATTGAATTTTCCTGCAAAGTATACTGCAATAATAAATCCAACTAAGTAACCCATTGTTGGTCCTGTGAAGTATACTATTCCTATTCCTTTTTCTGGGGTACCTGAAAAAACCGGCAAGCCTAAGATGCCCTCAAATAAATATAAAGAAATCGTAGCAAGACCAAGCTTCCAACCAAAAGCAACTCCAATAAATAAAACAACAAATGTCTGCATTGTCATAGGCACTGGGTAAAAAGGTATTTTGATTTTTGATGATATAGCTAAAAGCATAGATCCTAGTAAGGCTATAAATAAATATTTTATTAATTTGGTTTGTTTAAAACTTTTTACAAATTCCATAATTACAATTTAACTTTTTTTAATTTAAAATCTAGTGTTTTGTTAGTTGCACAAAAACATCTTCTAAATCACCATCTTCAGTAGAAATATCTTCAATTTTGATATTATTTTCGTTTAAATAATTGACTATTTCACCGAAATCTAATGAGTTTTTTTCATATGTAATTACGATTGAATTTTTTGAATTTATTTTGAAATTGATATCTTTCATCAATAAATTTTCATTTAAACTTAAGTTTTTAACTTTTAAATTAATTTTTTTAGTCTTGATACGCTTTAATAAGTTCTCAGTAGTATCTAGTGCAACTAAATTCCCTTTATCTATTATCGCAATTCGATCACACATCTGCTGGGCTTCAATGAGGTAATGTGTAGTTAATATTATCGTTACACCTTCTTTATTAAGCTCTTTAACATTTTCCCAAAGATGATTACGTAGCTCTACATCTACGCCTGCTGTAGGTTCATCTAAAACTAAAATTGGAGGTTGATGAACCATTGCTTTGGCTATAAGCAATCTTCTCTTCATTCCACCAGATAAATTTCTTGAGTATGCGTTGGCTTTGTCCTCAAGCGCAACCATTTTAAGAATTAAATTAGTTATCCTATCTTTTTTTGCTATTCCATATAAACCAGCTTGAAGATCGAGAAGTTGTTTGGGACTAAAAAATGCGTCTAAATTAATTTCTTGAGGAACAATACCCACTGATGCTCTTACTTGGCGCGGACTCTTGTCTAGATCAAAACCCCATACATTCACTTTTCCACTCGTCTTAACAACTGTTCCACCTAGGATACTTAAAAATGTTGTTTTACCCGCTCCATTAGGACCAAGAAGGCCGAATACCTCTCCTTGTTTAACTTCAAAATTCAATTCATTTAATGCTTTATTTGGTTTTCTAGATTTAGTGTTGGAATAAATCTTTGTAAGATTTTCAACAGATAGAGCAAATTTATTCATACTTTTTTAAAAATCGAATAGAATTCAATGTAATATGTATATATGACTTCTATAAAAAAAACAGATCATTTTTATCTAGTCGATGGCTCGGGATATATATTTAGAGCTTATTACGCTCTTCCTCCTCTCTCAAGAAAGAGTGATGGTCTTCCAACTGGAGCAGTGAGTGGATTTTGCTCAATGCTTTTCAAATTATTAGAGGATGCAAGATCAGATGACACCAAGAATAAGCCAACGCATTTTGCAGTAATATTTGACTCAGCAAGGAAAAATTTTAGGAATGAAATCTATAGTGAGTATAAGGCTAATAGAGCAGAGGCCCCTGATGATCTGGTCCCTCAATTTGAATATATAAGAAAATCTGTTGAAGCTTTTAATTTACCATCTATAGAATTAATAAACTATGAGGCTGATGATCTAATTGCAACCTATGCAAAAAAAATTACAGATCTTGGAGCTAAGGTTACTGTAATCTCATCAGACAAAGACTTAATGCAGTTAGTCTCTAGTAAAGTTAGATTGTTTGATCCTATGAAAAGTAAAGTAATAGGAGATAAAGAAGTAATTGAAAAATTTGGAGTTAAACCAAATCAAGTAATAGATGTACAATCATTGGCTGGAGACAGTTCGGATAACATCCCAGGAGTCCCTGGCATAGGCATTAAGACAGCTGCTGAATTAATAAATAAATATAAGACATTGGAAAATTTATTAAAAAAAGCTTCAGAAATACCTCAAAATAAAAGAAGAGAAACACTTATATCAAATAAAGATAAAGCTATGATTAGTAAACAATTGGTTACTTTAAAAAATGATGTTCCGTTAAAGGATGATGCTGCTGATTTTATTATTAAGGAGATTAATAAAGACAAACTATACAATTTTTTAAGAGATATGGAATTTAATAGACTTCTCAGCCAAGCTATTAGTTTTTATGGTGAGCCAGGGAATAAAGATTTTAACGAAAAAACCCAAGCAAGAAAAAACAATAAGATAAATACTAAGAATTATACAACTATTACAAATAAAAAGCAGCTGGATGAATTAATACAAAAATTAAATGAAAAATCAGTTATAGCAGTTGATACAGAAACCTCATCTCTAAATCCGCTGGAAGCAGATTTAGTTGGCATATCTTTATGTTATGAGGCCAACGAAGCTTATTATATTCCACTAGGACATAAAAAGAAAACCGAATTAAAAAAAAATTTAGTTTTAAAAAAACTTAAATCAATTTTAGAGGATACAAGTATTAAAAAAGTTGGTCAAAATATAAAGTATGATCTTATTATATTTAAAAACGAAAATATTGAATTAAACCCGATAGATGATACCATGTTGTTATCTTACACCTTAGATGCCGGAAACAATAGACATAACATGGATACTTTATCTGAATTACACCTAGGACATAAATCTATATCCTATAAGGAAATAGTTGGAACAGGAAAAAAACAATTAAATTTTTCAGAAGTAGATCTGAAATCTGCTACAGAATATGCAGCTGAAGATGCGGATGTAACTTTAAGGTTATATGAGCTTTTATCTGAAAGAGTATCTAAGGAAAAGCTGGAAAAAATTTATGAAGTATTTGAAAAACCAATGATAAAAATTCTAGCAAAGTTAGAAACTAGTGGAATAAAAGTAGATGATGTCTATTTAAAAAAGCTTTCAAAAAAGTTTGAAGAAAGGTTAATAGAGATTGAAAAAGAAATTTATAAAATAACAGGTAAAGAATTTAACATTGGATCGCCAAAACAATTAGGAGAAATTATTTATAACGAATTAAAGATAGCAAAATTAAAAAAAACGAAAAAAGGCAGTTTAGCTACAAGTGCTAAAATCTTAGAAGATTTAGCTATGACAGGGCATAAATTTCCAAACTTAGTTTTAGAATGGCGTCAAGTTTCAAAATTAAAAAGTACCTACACAGACGCTTTGCAAGATCATATCAGTAAAAAAACAAAAAGAGTTCACACTTCTTTCTTATTAGCAGCTACAAATACCGGTAGGCTTGCCTCAAGTGATCCTAACTTACAAAATATCCCCATAAAAACTATAGATGGTAAAGAGATAAGAAAAGCCTTCGTTGCAGATAAAGATAATTTACTTATCTCAGCAGATTATAATCAAATTGAAATGAGAATTCTTGCTGATATAGCTGATGTAAAAGAATTAAAGAAAGCTTTTAAAAACAATCAAGATATCCACTCTTTAACCGCTAGTCAGGTTTTTGATGTACCAATTACTAAAGTGACAGAGGATTTTAGACGAAAAGCAAAGGCAATTAATTTTGGAATTATTTATGGGATAACACAATATGGATTGGCAAAACAAATATCAGTGTCAAATGAAGAAGCTTTAAGTTTTATTGATTCATACTTTAAAAAATTTCCTGAGATTAAAGATTATATGAATACGACAATTAAAACTTGTAGGAAACAGGGCTTTGTCACCAATATTTTTGGAAGAAGAATACACTTAAGAGGAATTAATGATAAAAATTTTAGTGTACGAGCATTCCAGGAAAGAGCAGCGATTAATGCTCCAATACAAGGATCAGCTGCTGATATTATTAGGTTAGCAATGATAAAAATTGACAAAATTCTTGAAGAAAAGAAAAAAGCAAAAATGCTTTTACAAATACATGACGAACTTATTTTTGAGAGTTTAAAAAAAGATGAGACCGAAGTGAAAAAAATAGTTAAAGATGCGATGACATCAGTTTCAAGTTCAGAACATCATATGTTTTCAATACCATTAGAAGTTAGTATTAGTTCTGGAAAAAACTGGGGAGAGGCTCATTAAACGCCTAAATTTTGACAATAAAATCATGAGAATAAAAATATGACACATACAATTGCTTTAGTAGATGATGACAGAAACATACTCACTAGCATAAGTATGGCTCTAGAGAGAGAGGGATTTAAAGTTCAAACTTATATTGACGGTGAGACTGCTTTAATTGGATTAACTAGAAATCCACCTGACTTAGCAATATTAGACATCAAAATGCCTAGGATGGACGGAGAAGAACTGCTTAAAAAACTCAAAAAAAAAATGTCAATTCCAATTATCTTTTTAACATCAAAAGATGATGAAGTTGACGAACTACTAGGTTTGAAGTTAGGAGCAGATGATTTTGTTAAAAAATCTGGAGGTTTTTCTACTAAAGTTTTAATTGAGAGAATAAGAGTTCAATTAAGAAAAAAAACCAACACTGTTGATGACACAAAAAATATAATTAGTCATGGAAAATTAAAATTGGATCCTGCTCAGTTAGAATGTGAGTGGAATGGAAAAGCTTTGCCAGATAAGTTGACTACTACAGAATTTTTAATTGTCAAAGAATTAGCTAAAAGACCTGGTGTTATTAAAGAAAGAGCCCATTTAATGGACATAGCATATAAAGAGAATACAGAAATTGAAGATAGAACTATTGATAGTCATGTAAAAAGAATTAGAAAAAAGTTTAAAAAAGTAGATGAAAAGTTTTCTGCGATTGAAACTAGATATGGAAGTGGATATAGATGGAATGTTAACTAATGAAACAAAAAAAATCAGCTTCTATTCTAAAGAAGTTCTTAATAATTAACCTTACAGTTTTTTCTGTTTTAGGACTTTTTACAATTATATACCTTGAGGCAATCCAACCAAATCTAGTAAAAGAAAGAACAGATAATCATAAAATTGTAATTAATAATACTAAAGATAATCTTGAAAGACTAAATATAGTATACACTAAAGAGGGAATTAGAGATTTCCTGCTCTCTACAAGATTTTTATTTCAAAGTCTAGACCGTGTTCAATTTTATGATTTATCGGGAGATCTTATTGGCGATACAAATATTCTAGATTTAGATCAAAGCGTATTTACAGGTTCAGATATAATTTTTGAGGAAGCTTTGGGCAGTGAAACAATTAAGCCAGATATTGAAGAAAGACTTGAAGAGGAGGAAATAGACGAAATTAAAGATATTATTAAAAATAAATATAATGATGAAATAATAACAGTGTCTTCCTACAAAAAAAATAATTTTTTTGTAAGCACACTAAGTAAAATCAAATTTCAAAACAACGATATTGGCTATATTGTAGTCTCAGAGCAAGCGAATGATATCACCATTGCTGTGAAAGAGAGAAAAGCATTTATTATAAGAACTATGATTGCTGTCGCAATTGTGATTTTAATTTTTTCTCTATTTTTAAACAAATATATTCTTAAGCCAATTGGACTTTTGGTTAAGTTTAGCGATGGAGTTAAAAAAAAATCTAACCAAACAATTGACATAAACAAAGTTTTTATCAGAAATGATGAAATTGGAAAACTTACACAGTCAATAGATGAGATGACTAAAGAATTACAACAACGAACTAATAGAGCAGAAACATTTTCAAATGATTTAGCTCATGAAATAAGAAATCCACTCGCATCTTTAAAAAGTGCTTCAGAACTTTTAGACAAAACTACTGAAAAAAATGAAGGAGAAAAACTTCTTAAAATCATAAATCATGATGTAGAAAGAATAGAAAGATTAATAACAGATTATACTCAAATGTTAAAAGATGAAGCATCTTTATCCCGAGAAAAAATGAGTAAAATTAATTTAGTCGAAATTATTAATAGTGTAGTGGAAGACTTTAACCAAGATCTTATAAATCAAAGTAAAAAAATTGAGATAAATGTTATTAATAAAATAAAAAGTAAAAATGGTCATTTTATATTCGGTATAAGCAATAGATTAGAGCAAGTTGTTGCTAATTTATTGGATAATTCAATCTCGTTTAGCAAAGATAACCAAAAAATTGAGATTAGTCTTGAAGAAACCTCTAGTAATCTATTAGTATCAGTCAAAGACGAGGGGCCAGGCTTTGCTGAAACTTCACCTCAGAAAATTTTTAAACGTTTTTATAGCAACAGACCAGCAAGTTTTGGAAAACACTCAGGCTTAGGTTTAAATATTGTAAAAAATATAATCCAATTACATAAAGGTACAATAGCAGCTTCAAATAGGATAAATACAAAAGGAGCTCAAGTTGAGGTTTTACTCCCTAAATTGTCCTAACATTATTTCTTGCTAAGGTTTGTTTATGTTGATAATAACATCCTCAATATGATCCACGATTATAAAGTAAAAGATATTAACCAAGCAGATTTCGGAAGAAAAGAAATTTCTTTAGCAGAAACAGAAATGCCAGGACTTATGGCTCTCCGAAAGGAATACAAAGGTAAAAAACCTCTAAAGGGAGCAAAAATTTTAGGTTGTCTTCATATGACAATACAGACTGCAGTTTTAATTGAGACTCTGGTGGAGTTAGGAGCAGAAGTCAGGTGGTCTTCATGTAATATTTTTTCAACACAAGATCATGCCGCCGCCGCGATAGCCAAAGCAGGTATTCCCGTCTTCGCTTGGAAAGGTGAAACAGAAAAAGAATATTGGTGGTGCGTTAAGCAAACTATTGAAGGTAAAAAAGATTGGAAACCAAATATGATTCTAGATGATGGTGGTGATCTTACAGCTTTAATGCACAAAGAATATAAAAATTTATTAAAAGATGTTAAGGGTGTTTCAGAAGAAACTACAACAGGTGTTTTAGCACTTAAAAAGATGGAGGCTAATAAAGAGCTACTAATTCCTGCCATAAATGTAAACGACTCGGTTACAAAATCTAAATTTGATAACCTCTATGGTTGTAGAGAAAGTTTAGTGGATGGAATAAAAAGAGCTACCGATGTAATGATGTCAGGTAAAGTAGCTATTGTCGCCGGGTTTGGTGATGTAGGCAAAGGAAGCGCTGCTTCTTTACGTCAAGCAGGCGCAAGAGTTATGGTGACCGAGACAGATCCGATATGTGCGTTACAAGCTGCTATGGAAGGCTACGAAGTTGTTGTTATGGATGAAGCTATCAAAGATGCTGATATTGTTGTAACTGCGACAGGAAATAAAGATATAGTTACAGCTGATCATATGAGAGATATGAAAGATAGAGCAATACTATGCAATATAGGTCACTTTGATAATGAAATTCAAGTTGAGGCATTAAAAAATTACAAATGGGATGAAATAAAACCACAAGTTCACGAAATAGAGTTACCTAGTAAAAAAAGAATCATTCTTTTAGCTGAGGGAAGGCTGGTTAACTTGGGATGCGCTACAGGGCACCCAAGTTTTGTTATGAGTGCTTCATTCACAAATCAAGTAATTGCTCAAATTGAATTATGGAACAACTCAGATAAGTATGAGAAGAAAGTTTATGTGCTTCCAAAACATCTTGATGAAAAAGTTGCAATGCTCCATTTGGAAAAAGTAGGTGCTAAATTAACTAAAATGTCAAAAGAGCAAGCAGATTATATTAGCGTTAAACCATCAGGACCATTTAAAACAGATACTTACCGCTACTAAATAGTAGCTAATGATTGTAAAATCTTTAGAACATTTAAATTCCTTGTCACAAAAAATTGCGGATAATCTAGCTAAAAACGATTGTATTTTTTTAATCGGAGAAATCGGCGTCGGGAAAACTACTTTTACAAGATATTTGATAAATTATTTACAAGAAAAAAAAGGGGAAAAGATTACCGAAGTACTTAGCCCCACTTTTAACTTACTTTACGAGTATGATCTAAAGGATATTAAAATTATGCATTATGATCTTTACAGAATAAGAGAAGAAAAAGAATTAAAGCATTTAGGAATATTTTTAGACAAGCAAGATACAATTAAGATTATAGAATGGCCTCAACTCATCAATATTCCAATATCTGATAAATTAGAAATATATATAGATTATGCTAAAAATAAAAAAGAGAGAGAGATAAAATTTGTAGGCTCAGGAAAATGGAAAATTTTTAATGAATTATAAGCTTAAAAAAATTTCAGGAGATGCGTCATTTAGAGAATTTTACAGATTACAGAAAGGTAAAAATACATCAATTATTGTTCAAGCAAAAAAAGAAAAACTTAAAAACTTAATTACTTATATTGTTGTTAACAAAATTTTAGCAAAATATAAGATATACGCACCTAAGTTAATTACTAATCACTATGAGCACAATATTATTGAAATCACTGATTTTGGACAAAAGTCATTTTACAATTCAATTATTAAAAAAAAGAATAAATTTAAAGATTACAAGGATTTAATTAAGATAATTATAAAACTACAAAATATAAAGTTACAACAAAATTATCGTTTAGGAAAATTCAAAATTAATTTTCAAAATTATTCACTTAAGAATCTTCATAAAGAGTCTGATTTATTTTTTGATTGGTACTTAAAGTATTGTTTTAAAAGTTCGAAACTAAAAAAAATTAAAGATATTATTAAAAATGAATTAACAAAAATATACAAAAAACTTTATTTTCATAATAATACTTTTGTGCATAGAGATTTTCATGCATCAAATATAATGATAAATAAAAATAAACTTGGTTTGATAGATAGCCAGGATGCAATAATTGGAAATCCATTATATGATGTAGCTTCATTAATTGATGATGTGCGAATAAAATTACCTTCAAATTTACAGGAGAAATTATTAAATTTTTATTATAACAAATCCAAATTTAAAAAAGAGAAATACAAAAACTTAAAAAACGATTTTGAAATATTATCTGTTCAAAGAAATTTAAAAATTCTAGGAATATTCGTAAGGCTTTTTAAAAGAGATGGTAAACCTAATTATTTGAAATATTTACCTTACACTTGGGTTTTAATTGAGAGACGTCTCAAAAATCCTGTCTTCAAAAACCTAAACTTATTACTCAATAAACATTTAAAAATTAAAAAACTAAAAAAAATAAATAAGTTATGAAAATAAAACACGGGATGATATTGGCCGCTGGTTTAGGTAAGAGAATGCAACCTCTTACTGATAAGAAACCAAAACCATTATTAGAAATAGAAGGTAGCACTCTTCTTGAAAGAGCAATTAATCTTTTAACCAATCACGGTGTTGAAGAGATAACAGTTAATACACACCATCTTGCTGATCAAATAGAAAAATTTATCTCAGATTTTACATCAGAGGTTAAATTTAAAATATCAAATGAAAAAGATTTGTTATTAGATACTGGTGGTGGAGTAAAAAAGGGAGCAAAAGAATTTAAGGATAATCCCTTTTTTGTAATAAATCCAGACACGCTTTGGAGTAATAAATATTCTGAAGAAGTACAATTTTTAGAAAAAGAGTATTTTACTAATAAAAGACCGTGTTTACTACTGGTAAAAAAAGAACTATCTTTGGATAATTCCTTCAAGGGTGACTTTAATTTAAATAATAATTTAATTTCTAAAGATGATCAGAACCAATATATTTTTACTGGTCTTCAAATAATAAAAAATGATCATTTAGCCTTTTTTAGCAAAAATATTTTTTCTATGAACGAAGTTTGGACAAAATTAATAAGTGAAAACAATCTGGGTGGATTAGAAAGTAATCAAAAATTTTATCATTTAAACACCATAGAAATGTTTGAAAAAATATCTTCTTTAAGTCCTATTGGTTAAAAATAATATTTTTGGCCCTAGTATCATCTACATAATAATATTTTTGAATTTTTAATTGATTATCGAATTCTATTATTAGTGGATTTCCTGTTGGAATTTCTAGTTCGTTAATCTTCGTATCTGAAATCTTAAAAAGATATTTACACAATGCTCTTAATGAATTTCCATGAGCCGATATCAAAATATTTTTTCCATTTTTCAAATTCTTATTTATTTCTATATCATAATAAGGGACCACTCTGTCGTAAGTATTCTTTAAAGACTCGGTTAAAGGAATTTTATTCTGAGGAATTCCACCGTTTAAAGGACTAAAATTTTCAAGGTATTTACTATCTTTAGCCATAGGCGGAGGTGCTATGTCCCAAGATCTCCTATATTTTTTAAACTGTTCTTCACCAATTTTCTTTTTGGTTTCTTCTTTATTTAGGCCTGTCAGAGATCCATAATGTCTTTCATTTAATTCCCAAGCAGTATTAAACTTCATTGATAAACCAATTAATTCTAAGATAATAGCAAGTGTTTCAATTGCTCTCTTAAGAAAAGATGTATAGCTAATATCGATTTTAATGTTTAATTTATTTAACAACTCACCTGATTTTTTTGCCTCTTCCCTGCCTTTATCTGAAAGATCAACATCGACCCATCCAGTGAACTTATTGTCTGCGTTCCAGACGCTTTGACCGTGTCTTGTTAAAATAAGTTTACTCATATAATTTAAATAATGTATTTTGTACTATATTAAAATCTAAATGAAAAATAATATCTTCTTTTATATAAAATATCTGTTCTATTTTTCATTTATAATTCTATTAATTCTATATTTATTCCCAGGAAGCCTAATCGGTTTTCTTCTTTATGGTGACTTAGGAAGGCAACCAGATCTTATTTCAAATCCGTTAGGAACATCTATTAATCATTTAATATTCTTTTTTTATCTCAGTATTTTGGGATTTTTATTGAGAAACAACAATAAAAAATTTATTTACAGTTTCTCTTTTTTATTTTTAATTTCAATAATGTTAGAATTATTACATTATTTTATTCCTAATAGAGCGTTTGAACTAAACGACTTATATGCAAATAGTTTAGGAGTATTGATGGCATATTTCATATTTAAAATTATAAAAAAATTTAAAAATTAGATGTTCATACGTTTTATTATTATTTTTTTAATTTTTGTTTCTAAAGTTACTGCTGAAGAAATATCAGGAATACCAAAAATTATAGATGGTGATACAGTCCACATAAATAATTATAAATTTAGATTAGAAGGTATAGATGCTCCAGAAATGAAACAACAATGTAAAAAAAAATCTTTAAAAATTTCATCCACAATTGGTTTTTCATTTTACAAAGATTACAACTGCGGACAAGTTTCAAAAACAAAACTAAAAGCTAAAATAAATGGATCAAAAATTAAATGTATATTTACATCAAAAGATAGGTACAAAAGATATATAGCAACTTGTTTTAAAGGAGAAACAAACTTAAATCAGTGGATGGTGAGAAATGGATACGCAATAGCATATAGAAGGTACTCAAAAAAATATGTGTCCGATGAAGATTTTGCTAAAGAAAAAAAATTAGGATTGTGGCAGGGAAAGTTTATGTATCCAGAAAAATGGAGAAAGCTTAAGTAATTTTTAGTATAAATTACTAAGTGATTCATTTTAAAAAAGTAATATTAATATTAATATCTTTTATTTTAGTTGCCTGTTCGTCAATTCCTAAAAATACTCAAAATAGTTGCGCTATCTTTGAGGAAAGATATTTGTGGTACAAACATTCTAAGGCTTCCTATGAAAAATGGGGAGCACCAATTCATTTACAACTAGCTTTTGTAAAAAAAGAAAGCGACTTTAATTGGCTTGCAAAACCCCCAAGAACTAAATTATTTAAAGTAATACCATTTAAAAGACCTTCATCTTCATTTGGATATTCTCAGGCTGTGAAGGGAACTTGGGAACAATATAAAAGAGAAACAAACAACCCTTTGGCTACAAGAGCAAGGTTTAAAGATTCAGTAGATTTTATAGGTTGGTATATTCATAAAACAAATAAAATATTAAAAATTTCAAAAAAAGACCCTTATCGACAATATTTAGCATATTATAAGGGTTGGGGAGATTATAAAAATTATTCAAAAGATAAAAAAGCTATAATATATGCAAAGTCTGTGAAAGATATGGCAAGTAAATATAGAAAACAATTAACGCGCTGCAAAAAAAATCTAGATAAAAACAAATATATTATTTTTTAAGCTGTTTTTTTAATTCAATTTCAACTGCATCAATTCTCTTGGTTCCTCTTCCAACAATTGTGTAAACAGTAGGGATTACATAGAGAGTAAAAAATGTTGAAAATAACATTCCGCCAAATATTGTTATACCAACAGTTAATCGACTTGCAGCTCCAGGCCCAGTTCCAAGAATAAGTGGTAAAACTCCAATAATTGTTGAGATACTTGTCATTAGAATAGGTCTTAGCCTTATAGCGGCAGCTTCAAATACAGCAACTTCTAAATTTTTTCCTTCCTTCCTCAACTGATTTGCAAATTCCACAATTAGGATACCGTTTTTAGCTGAGAGACCAATCAAAATGATTAATGCTATTTGACTATAAACATTCAATGAAGACCCAACTACAAGTAAACCAATTAATCCACCAAGGATAGCCATAGGCACAGTTAACATAATTGTCAATGGATGCCTCCAGCTTTCAAACTGAGCACTCATAGCAAGGTATGCAGTAATTAATGCTAAGGCAAATATTACATAAAGTTCAGTGTTGGTTTTTTTATACTCTTCACTTTCACCTTTATAGGCAATTTTTGCTTGAGGTGTATTTTGTTCTACCACACTTACTAAAAACTTTAGAGCCTCATCAAGCGAATAGTCTCCTACAAGTCGTGCTGAGATAGTAACTGCTTTTTGTCTATTGTATCTTGCTAAGAATGGAGATTGTCCCTCTTCATCGTATGCAACTAAGTTTGACACAGAGACAAGCTTCCCATTATTTTTAGATCTTACAAAAACTTTACTTATACTATCTGGTTCTTGTCTATCTTTGATATCACCTTGCAAAATTATAGAATATTCCTTTCCATCCCTTGTAAAGTTTGTGACTCTTTTTGAACCAAAAATTGTTTCTATAGTTTTTCCAATATCTTCTGTTGAAACCCCTAAATCAGCGGCTTTTTTTTGATCTATTTTTACATTTAATTGAGGTTTGTTCAGATCAAAGTCATCTTGAATAGAAGTAAGACCGGGATTTTTTCTTGCCTCTTTTTTAATTATTTCTTTCCACTCAATCAATTGTTCATATGTATTACCTAGAACAACAAATTGAACTGGACTTTCTATTCCGCCAGTCCTTATCCCTTGAGGCATTATTGGAAAAGCCAAAACACCCGGCACTCTAGCAATTTTTCCAAAGGACTCTCTCATTATCTCAACACCATGACGATCTCGTTTAGCCCAAGGCTCTAAAAGAACAATTATAAAACCACTATTAACTTGTTTAGCCGATTTTCCAAAACCTGGAACTCGCATTATTAATTTTCTGTATTCACCTTTTCCTACACTTGGCAGTAACAATTCTTCTATTTCTTCGGCTCTATCTTTGGTAAAATTAAAACCTGAACCTTGTGGAGCCTTTACAATAACAAAAAATGCTCCTCTGTCTTCAGGAGCAATTAATTCTTTCTTAGCAAAATTAAAAAAGAATATTGTTAATGCAAGAGTACCCAATAAAAAAATAGTTATTGTTTTTCTTTTCTTTATCCAATTTAATAGTGAAACTTTATAAAGATAAGTGAGATCTTTTAAATATTTCTCAAATTTTAAAACAATTTTTGATTTTTGCATATCTTTTTGCAAAAATTTGCTAGCTAACATCGGACTTAATGACAACGCAACAAAGCTAGAAATTATCACAGCTGATGCAAGTGTAATTGCTGTTTGAGTAAAAAGAACTCCTGTAATTCCTTTAATAAAAATTAGAGGCACAAATACTGCTACCAACACAACAGTTGTGGCTATTATTGCAAAGGATACCTGCTTAGCACCTTTGTAAGCTGCAACTAAAGGTGTATCTCCTAACTCAATTCTTCTCACTATATTTTCAAGCATCACAATAGCATCATCAACCACAATACCGATAGCTAGTACTAAGGCCATCAAAGTAAAAAGGTTAATTGAAAAATCAAAAACATAAATTGATAAAAAAGTTGAGATTAATGAAACAGGCAAAGCTATTAAAGGGACGATCAAAGCTCTAAGGTTGCCTAAAAATAGATAAATAATAATCGTTACCAATATCAATGCAATGATCAGCGTTTTATAAACTTCTTTAATAGCAGATTTAATATAATTACTTCTATCAAATGAAACTTCTAAAGTAGTGCCTGGTGGTAAACTTGGTTTCAGTTCTTTTATCTTATTTTTGATCCCATTAGCCACAGCTATAGTGTTAGCGTCAGATTGTTGATATATCCCTATCCCAACAACTTGCTTTCCGTTACCTTTAAAAAGAGTTCTTGTTGACTCAGCTCCTAATTCGATTCTTGAAACATCTGACAAGGTTATGATTGAACCGTCCTTAGCTCTTTTTAGTGGTAGATTTTTATAATTCTCAACTTCTTTATAAGCTTTATCAAGTTTTATAGTTAGATCGATATCCCTTGACTCAATTCGCCCAGCTGGAAATTCTGTATTTTCACTTCTTAGGACCGCTTCTACTTCTTGAGTGGTTAGATCTCTTGCAGCTAAAGCGATTGGATCTAGCCAAACTCTTAGTGAAAGTTCTCTTTGACCACCAAGACGAACTCTTCCTACGCCATCAACAGTTGAGAAAGTGTCAGTTAAATATCTATCAGCATAATCAGTCAACTCTAAATCAGTCATTGTTTCAGAATTAAAAGATAACCACATAGTAGTCCTCATCCCCGCGCTTTGTTTGAAAATTTCAGGCTGTTCTGCTCCCTCCGGTAAATTATCTAACACTCTTGATACTGAACTTCTTACATCGTTAGCAACATCATCTAAATCTAGACTAGTTTCAAAAGTAAGTGTAATTCTTGAGCTCTCATCCTCACTAAAAGAGTCAATCGTTTCTAAACCTGGTGTTCCTCCAACAAAATCTTCAATTTTTTGAGTTATTTGAGTATCAACTATCTCTGCTGAGGCACCCCTATAATCAGTTTGAATAGTTACAACAGGAGGCTGGACATCTGGAAGCTCGTCAGTGGGAATTTCTTGAAAAGTAACAAGACCAAATATCACTAGTACTAAGCTCATTACTGATGCTACTACAGGTCTTTTTATAGATAAGTCTGTTAAAAACATTTAATTTTTAGGATTAATAATTTTTATTTTGGCATTATTTCTTACTTTTGAGACACCTTCTGTAATTACAAAGTCGCCCTCATTTATTCCAGAGATAACAGAAACCTTACCGAAATTTCTTTTACCTATTTTAATATCTTTTTTTTCAGCAGTATCATCTTTTACTGTATAAACAAAAGCTGTGCTTCCCTGAATCGTTACAGCACTCTCAGGAACACCGATTTGATTTATTTCGTCATATATGACTTTTACAGTCATTAATTGCCCTGGAATAATCTCGAAGCTTGAATTATCTACTAAAACTCTAGATAAAATTGATCTTGTGGAAGGATCTATTCTTGAGCTAACTGTCTCAATTTTTCCTTGAAAAATTTTTTTAAATGCCGAACTCGTAATATCTGCCCTAAGTCCTTTTTTAAGTATACTTACATAGTTTTCTGGAACTTTAATATCTATTACTATCTTTTTTAAATCATCTAAAGTCACTAATAAACTTTCCGAGCCTAAAACACCTTGAGCAATTTCTCGTTTACCTAATTTTCCTTCAAAGTCAGCAATTATTTCTTCACCACTTTTAAGTCTCAAAATTACTTCACCTTTTTTTACAAATCTATTTTCAATATTTAAATTTCCAGATACTTCACTTGTTTTAATTCTATAGGTCTTTGAATTTTGAGCAATGGCAGTTCCAAATGTTTCAATGCTTTTATAAAATAAAGATTTTTCAACTTGCTCAACAATTACTCCTGGAGCAGGTCTTACACTAAATTTTTTCTTAAAGTGCAAACCGATAAAATGTCTTGCAGCTATAATTGTGAAAATAACTATAAAAAAGATGATTAAAAAAATTTTTAATTTTGAAAATGTTTTCATTTTTTCTCTAGTCCGTACTCTGACCATGAGCCGTCATAGATAGTTGGTTTTTTACCACTTATGATAGAATTAGCTAGTCCTAAAATACATGCAGTAACACCAGATCCACATGTAAAAGCTATATCTTTATCATTGTCTATTTTATTTTTGTCAAAAATATTGATCAATTCATCTCTTTTTTTAAAAGTACGATCGTCGTTTAATAGCAATTGGAAAGGCAAATTTTTAGAACCCTGAACATGACCACTTCTCAAACCTTGTCTTGGTTCTGGCTGCAGACCTAAAAATCTTTGTTTACTTCTAGCGTCTATTAGCTGAAATTTTTTTCTTGTTATATTATCTTCAACTTGTTTTTTATTTATAACAATAGATTTATCCTCTTTAGCTTTATAGTTTGTCCTAGAAATTTTTGCTGCTTCTTTTGAAGTTAGTCTTTTTTCTTTTAACCACTTTTTAAAGTCTCCATCTAATACTGAAACGAGATTGGTATCATGACCAAAGTAAATAAAAGTATACCAAACTCTACATGAACTGTAGACATCAGAATTGTCATAAATAATTACATGGTCAGAGTTTTTTAAACCTAGATTGGAAACAATTTCTTCCCATTTTTGCATTGACGGCAGCATATGTGGTAAAGAAGTATTTTGATCTGAATTTTTGTCAATATCAAAAAAAATTGAATTTTTTATATGATTCAAATTAAATTCTTCTTCAGCATTTCTATTTGAATTAGGCAAACACCAGGTAGCATCTAGTACTTTTACTGTATCAATATTTTTTTCCAACCATTCCGTAGTAACAAGTTGTTTCATTATCTATTCTTTTCAAAGTATCTTTGATGATATTCTTCTGCTTTACAATAATTTTTAAGTTGAGAAATATTTGTTTGAATTTTTCCATTAAGCTCTTTATTAAAAATTTCTAGAACTTCTTTAGCTTCTTTTTTTTGATCTTCATCTTCATAAAAGATTTCACTTCGATATTGAGTTCCAATATCAGGAAATTGCATATCTTTTTGAGTAGGATCGTGCATCTTAAAAAACAAATCTAAAATTTTTTTGAAGGAAATTATTTTCTCGTCAAAAGTTAATCTTACAACCTCTGCATGACCAGTGCTTCCCTTACAAACTTCTTCGTAGGATACGACAGGATTGTGCCCACCAGCATAGCCTACCTCAGTATCAATAATACCTGGTTTGTTTTTAAAGTTTTCCTCAGGGCCCCAGAAGCACCCTAGTCCGAGTGTACATTTCTTCATAAGTTAATTATACAGATAATGAGGATATTAAATTGTTTACACGAAATCAATTAGGCGTATTGTACGGTATTGCATCAGTTGCATGTTTTGCGATGATGGATGCAAGTGTTAAATGGTTAGATATGTTTCCTGTAGGTCAAGTTTTGTTTTCAAGGTTCTTTTTTGGCTTGATACCAATTTTGTTGCTTGTTCCTCGAGGTGAATTTAAAACTTTTTATAAAACAAGTAGACCCAAGTTACATGCCTTTAGAGCAATTACAGGTACGCTAGCAATTATTGCTTTATTTATAGCGCTTAGAGAAATACCTTTAGCCGATGTAGTAAGCTTAACTTTTGGTGGCCCTATTTTCGTTACGTTAGGATCAATATTTTTTTTATCAGAAAAAGTTGGAGTTAAAAGATGGCTTGCAGTGTTAATTGGTTTTTTTGGAATGCTACTTATCGTAAAACCTGCTTATGAAGAATTAAATATATATTATATTTTTCCAATAATTTTTTGTATTTTTTTTGCTTGTGTCGCTTTAAGCATAAGAAGCCTTTCTTCAACAGAACCAAATTACAGAATAGCACTGTATTTCTCACTTTTAAGTATGATCGTGGGATTATTAACTTTGCCATTTGGATGGGTAATGCCGAATAAATTTGAATTATTTCTTTTAATTTTTACAGGACTTGTTGGCTCGGTAGCTAATATACTTTTAACTGTTTCATTAAGGTATGCCGAAGCTTCACTAGTAACTCCAACTAAATATTTAAATTTAGTTTTCGCGATTCTATTAGGTTATTTTATATGGAGTGAAATACCAAAACTCTTAACACTAGTTGGTGCTGGATTAATAATTATAAGTTCTGTGATTATTTTTATGAGAGAGTCTGAACTTAAAAAGAAGGTAGTAAGTTCTAGACCGTGAGAAATTATCCAAGTTATTGGTTAAAAGCTATTAAGATTTTATCAAGAAAAGATAAGGTTTTAAAAAATCTCATACTCAAATATAATGACAAGTTCTTAACAACTAGAAAAGATATTTTTTATTCTCTTTGCAAAAGTATAGTTGGTCAACAAATAAGTGTTTCGGCAGCAAATTCTGTATTTAAAAAGTTTCAGATGAAATCTAAAAAAATTAATCCTGTTAATGTATCTAAGTTGTCATTATCTCAACTGAAATCTTGTGGTTTGAGTAGACAAAAAGCTTTGGGCATAAAAGAATTGTCAATTAAATTTGTTAAAAAAGAATTTGATCCAAAATTGATTAATAAAATGAGTGATGAAGATGCTATAATTTATTTGTCAAATCTTAGACAGATTGGAAGGTGGAGTGCTGAGATGATATTATTATTTACTTACAATCGATCAAATATATGGCCGTTACAGGATATCGGTCTACTTAGAGCAATTTCTAATAACTATAAAAAGAAATATTATCCTCCAAAAAGTTTTTTAAATAAACTTTATAAAAAATTTACTCCCTATTGTTCAGTTGCCACATGGTACCTTTGGCGTAGTATTGATGATGAACCAATTCAGTATTAAGTCCCTTCAACTGTTTGGTGTTGTCTGTCTGCAAAACCCTTAAGAATCGAGTGTGCAGCTTGATATTCTTTTGAGTTATAAAAGTTATTTGCTTCATCATAAGATGGGAACTCAATTATAACTGTTCTTGGAGATTTATCTCCTTCATTAGATGTGGATCTACCACCCCTTATTAAAAATTTTCCTTTATATTTTTCAACTGCTGCTCTAGCTTTGACTGCATATTCCTTCAACTTTTCTTCATTATTTATATTTTTATAAACACACACTACATATCCTTTCATTTACAACTCCTTATAAATAAATTAGCTTTCTTCATGGCAGATAAACTTATCATTGATTGGAAAGAGTACAATCAAATCGTAGAGAAACTAGCCATACAAATTCATAAAAGTGGCTTTAAGCCAAATTTACTCATCGGAATTATGAGAGGCGGTGCTCCGATCATTGATGTATTGAGTCGTGTGTTTAAACTAAAATGCGCTTATTTAGCAGTAGAGTCCTATTCTGGTGAGGGCGTCGAAGACCAGCAAGGAGATTTAGTTTTTTCAAGGGAAATGAGTTCAACCGTTCAAGAAATGAGTGGAAATATTCTATTATGTGATGATTTATCCGATACTGGAATTACATTAAATAAAAGTATCGATTGGTTAAAAAAATATCCACCTTTGAAAGGGAAAATAAAAGAAATTAAAACAGCTGTCTTATGGAAGAAAAAAGACTCTACTTTTGAACCTGATTTTTGCGCACAAAGATTAGACAGCAATCCTTGGATTGTCCAACCGTTTGAGCATTATGAAGAGATTAAGGTTGAGGATTTAATAGAGAAACATCAGAAGAATTAAGGGCCAGTGTTAACCGGCCCTAAACTTTTAAGCTACGTAAAAACTTACTACGCTGAATACCGCAATTACCCAAATAGCCGGCGAAGTTTTTCCAAATTTACCAGTAAAGATTTGAATTAATGCATAAGAGATGAATGCAAGAGCGATACCATTACTAATACTGTACGTTAAAGGCATAGTTATCATAGCCACCACTGCTGGCCCTGACTCAGCTATATCATTCCATTCAATATCTGTAATGTTTCTAACAAACAAAATCGCTACGTATAATAATGCTGCTCCATCTATTTCTTTCGGAAGACTTGTAGCTAAAGGTGAAAAAAACAAACAAGCTAAAAACAAAACTCCAATTACTAACGAAGTCATTCCTGTTCTACCACCTGCTTTTACACCAGCACCTGACTCAACATAACTTGTTACTGTTGTTGTACCCATCACGGCACCTGCAACTGTTCCAACACTATCAGATAGCATGGCTTTGTTTATATCTTGCACTTTACCTTTTTTATCTACTTTGCCTGCTACGTTAGCAACTGATGTTAACGTTCCTGCTGTATCAAAAAAGTCGATAAACAATAAAGTAAAGACTATTGAGGCCATACCTGCTGTGAGGGCAGCTTTGAGATCAAACTCAAACAGGTAGGTCATTGGAGGAATAGATCCAACCACTCCGTTAAACTTCGCCAAACCTGTAGCCCAAGCAATAATACTAAATAGCAGAATTCCTATTATAATATTTCCTCTTATTTTCATTTTTTCTAACACAATCATAAAAACAAAAGCTAAACATCCTAGAAGGACTAGAGGATTTTTAATATCACCGAGAGTTACAAGTGTAACAGGATGATCTCCTACTACTCCCATAATCTCAAGACCGATAATTGCTAAAAACAATCCTATTCCCGCTCCTATTCCAAGTTTTAAACTTTTGGGTATCGAGTTGATTAACCAAGCTCTTAGAGGAGTTAATGAAATTGCTAAAAAGATTACTCCAGCAACTAAAACTGCACCTAATGCTGCTTGAGGTGTATAACCCATTCCTGCTACTACTCCATAAGCAACAAAAGCGTTAATACCCATTCCAGGCGCCAGACCTATTGGCCACGTACGTCCATGGAACGCCATTATAAAACAAGCAACTGCTGTTGCTAAAATTGTTGCAGTGAAAACCGCACCAAAATCAAAAAAACCTTTTTCTGTTCCAGCAAATTCACCAGATAAGATAAAAGGATTTAAAAACATTATGTAAGCCATTGTAAGAAAAGTCGTTACTCCGGCGATTACCTCTGTTTTAAAATTTGTTTTATGTTTTCTATATTCAAAATATTTATCCATCATAAAATTAAACCTCCGTTTAAAGTTTATTACTCTATATATTTACCAAAATCTTAAATAAATCAGGCATAGCAGGTAAGATTCAACCAATAGTAAATATATCTGTTTATAACTTTTCATTATAAAATAAGGCTTAGGATGAAAAAATTATTTTTTGCAATTTTATACACATTATTAATAATTTCTTTAGGCGGTTGTAAAACAGTTTCAAAAAAAATTGAGGATACGACAGAAAAGGAAAAACAAACATTAAGTAAATGGTTGAATAAACCTGAGGAAGATCTCAAAAGTTTTTATGGTCAACCAGATAAAGTTGAGTTTTTAAAAACTAGAAATAGGAATTACGTTTATATAACTGAAAAATATAAGATTAAGTGTGAGCGTAAGTTTGAAGTAAATCCAAGGAATATTGTAGTTGGTTTTAGTAGTAAAAACTGCTTTTAATTACCTGCGGAGTAAAACTCCGCAAGTAAGGTAAACTTATTTTATTTCAATAAGTCTTTTTTTCTTTATTTCAGGGATGATTTTTTCACAAGAAATAGTTAGCAAACCATCTTTTAGCTCAGCACCGTCCACTTTTACATCATCTGCAATTGTGAACGATCTAGCAAAAGATCTTTGCGATATTCCTCGATGAATAACTTCATCGCCATCTTTTTCTTCAGTTCTTTTAACGTCTTTTGTCTTTACAGTTAAAAGATTATCTTCATATTCAACTTCAACATCATTTTTATTAAAGCCAGCGACTGCTACTTCAATAGCATACTTATCTTTGCCTGCTTTTCGGATGTTGTATGGCGGGTAATTATTTTGAACTACTCTACCATTCCCTAACATAGACTCAAACTGATCGAACATATCATCGAAGCCTACGCTAAAAGGTCTAAGTGAATTAAAGATCGATAGATCCTTACTTGTCATATATCCTCCTTTGTTAGCAAGGTTTTACGTCAGTCCCGTTTGGCAACCGACAAAATATATGTGGGAATTATATTTATTTTTTCAAGATTTTTATTTTAAAATTTTTGCAGATTTTAAAATAAATGAATATTCTTCAGCTAACTCTGTGATCGCATTGTCACGGCCAGACATTCCTCCATGACCTGCTGCTTCCATTTTACATTTTAATAATTGATTATTATTGTCAGTTTTTAAATCTCTCAACTTTGCAATATATTTAACTGGTTCGGAGTAAAGAACTCGATTGTCAAACAAAGATGTAGTTATAAGCATCGGCGGGTAATCTTTTTTCTTAATATTATTATACGGCGAGTAAGACAGAATATATTCAAAGTACTCTTTACTTTTAATTGGATTTCCCCACATTTCCCATTCACCTGGAGTTAAAGGCAATTTGTCATTTAACATAGTAGTCATAGTATCTACGAAAGGTACTAACAAAAGCATTCCAAAAAATAAATCTGGAGATAAGTTAGCTACTGCTCCACCTGTAAGACCTCCAGCTGATCCACCGTAAAAACAAATTCCACCTTTATAAGTATATCTTTGTTCTATTAAATGATTTGCACATGCCACATAATCTAGAAAAGTATTTTTCTTTAATTTTTTTTTACCTTCCGTGTGCCAGCTATCGCCAAGGTCACCTCCACCTCTAATATGAGCAATTGCAAAAGTAATTCCTCTATCTACAAGACAAAATCTTGAGGCACTAAATGAACAATTAACCGAATGTTTATAAGCTCCGTAGCTGTAGAGTAATACTTTTGATTTTCCATCTTGTTTTGAGTCTTTCAATCTTACTAAACTAATTGGAACCATACGACCATCATGTGATCGAGCTTTAATTCTTTCCACCACATATTTATTTGGATCGTGGCCAGATGGAATTTCTGTTTCTTTAACTAATTTTTTTTCTTTAGTGACGATATCATACTCATAAACTCTTCCTGGAGTTGCCATACTCTCCCAACCAACTCTTATCATTGTAGTATTTGTATCTCTTTGCATTAAAGAAATACCAGGAACACCTATTGGCTCATCTGAAATTTTTATTTCTTCTTCTTTATTAGTGTTAATATTTCTTACAAAAAGTTTTGGTATAGCATCAGACTTTTCTGATCTAAGTATATAATCATCTAAAAATTCAAACCCACCGATAACAGTTTCTTTTTTAGCGGGGATAAAAACCTCCAATTTATCTATCTGATTAGTCTTACATCTGAGTACCTTATAATCTCTAGCTCCCTCATTGGTATGAACATAAAAATAACCTCGCCAAGAGTCTATAGAATAGCGAACATCATTTTTTCTTTTTTTAAAAAGGGAAGGATTAATTTCTTTAGTATCAGTAGGAAAAAAATATTCCTCAGTTGTGATGTGGTCAGAAGTACCAATTATAAAATATTTTTCATCGGAGGTGATACCTATGCCACAAGTAAAAGTTTCATCTTTTTCCTCAAAAATAAGCTGATCTTGATCGGAGGAAGTTCCGATTACATGTTTGAATATTTGTCTTGGTCTATGATATTTATCCAATTTTGAATAAAAAAAACTTTTATTATCCAAGGCCCAGGTGACGCTTCCGCTAGTATTTTCAATTACATCTTTTTCATTTTTTCCTGTTCTAAGATCTCTCAAATGAATTGTGTAATATTCTGATCCTTTTAAATCTAGAGAATAAGCAATAAAATTATCACAATAAGACGTACTTACAGTTCCAACCCCAAAATATTCAGAACCAGATTTCTTCTTCTCCAAATCACCATCAAAAAATACTTCTTCAGGTTTAGAGCCATCAATGAGTTGC
>CACATS010000005.1 GCA_902535505.1 uncultured Pelagibacteraceae bacterium
ATTTGGTTGTGCTGCCTCAGCAGGTGCTTTACTTAAGCTAACTCATGAACAATGTAATTATCTTTTATCATACACAGTTCAACAAACTTCAGGTTTAGCGTGTTGGAATAGAGACCCGGATCATATTGAGAAAGCATTCGTATTTTCAGGTATGACAACTAGAAATGCAATTTATTCCGCTCTCCTAGCTAAAGAAAATTTTACATCAGTAACAGACCCTCTGTTAGGTGAAAGAGGATTTCATGAGGGATTTGCCCATAATCCAAATCCAAAGCTAATAGTAGAAAAACTTGGAGAGAATTTTAAAATTGATACTGCTTCTCTTAAAAAATGGTCAGTAGGATCCCCAATTCAATCAATGATGGATGCTATAGAATATTTATTAAAAAATAATAAATTTGATCATAAAGATATAACTGAATTAGTTGTGGATATACCCTCAGATAGGTATCACATTGTAAATGACAGAGAAATTTTATCAATAAGTGCTCAGCATTTAATAGCTGTACATTTAATAAAAAAGAAAATGGGTTATGTAGAGGCTCATGATGAAAAATTATTCGATGATCCTGAGGTTGTGAGTTTGAGAAAAAAGATTAAAGCGGTTTCTAGTGATGAATTAGCGATTGCAAGGCCTGAAAGGCAATCAAAAATTAAAATAAAATTTAGTAATAATAAGGAATTATTTTACCACGCCAAGTCAGTTAGGGGTACTCCAGATAACCCAATGGATGAAAAAGATATTGTGGCTAAATCAAAACGACTATTGGAAGTATTTAAAACAAGTCAAACTGATGATTTAATTGATCTTGTCCTGCATAAAAATTTTACAGTAAATGAATTAGTTAAACTCTGTAATTTGAACTTAAAAGAGTAAATGGAGTCAAATTTTGATATAGCGGCTCTTTTTGCAAGTCTTGGTTTTTTAGAACTCTCAATATTAATTTTAACTGCTTTTTTTGCCTCAGTTGTGTCAGGCATATCTGGTTATGGAGGAGGTATGACTTTAGGTTTGTTAGTTTCTCCTTTTATACCTGTAAAACTTTTAGTGCCTTTAATGTCTGTATTTGTCTTATTTTCGAACTTATCAAGAATGTATTATTACAGAAAAAATATTTTTTGGAAAAAAGGTTTTTACTTTGCAATCATATCTACCCCTTTTTTAATAGCAGGAACAAATTTCTATGCAGCGGTATCAGAAAAAACATTATATTTTTGTTTGGGTTTCGGTTTAGCATTTATTGTTATTTTAAGAAGAGTATTTAAAAAAATAAATTTAAATATTGGATGGTTTGGTTTAGGAATGATGGCAGTTTTTTATGGTACAATCAGTGGAGTAATTTTAGGCCCAGGATCAGTTTTGTTAACTGCACTTGCTGCAAATGGTTTGGTTGGAGGGCAAATTATCGGTACCGACTCCTTTGTAACACTAATCAATTGCACAATAAGACTTATATCATTTTGGAATTTAGGTTTATTAAATTTAGATGCTTTATATGTAGGATCTTTAATTGGTTTAGTTTCTATTTTTGGATCTTATACAGCAAAAAAAATAGCAGACAAACTTGGAGTTAAAATGCATACAATTATTATCGAAGTCTGTGTGGTACTTGGGGGCGCTGTAATGATCTATAGAGCTTTAACATTCTAGTTAAAAAGACCTGTTTTAAACAGATCGTTTTTTGACTTTACTTTCAGTATATTTAAATTCTTCACATGGTAAATATTTTAGATTTTTTAGGACGAATTTTTATTTCAGCTTTGTTTTTAATCTCAGCTTACAATAAAATATTTAATTTAGATAACTCAATGTCATGGATGGAAGGATTTGGAGTGCCAGGATTTTTACTTTATCCTGCAATATTTTTAGAAGTTATTTTACCAGTATTTGTTATTATTGGTTTTAACGCAAGGATTTCTGCAGGTTTACTTGCAATTTTTTGTATAGTAACCGCATTTTTATTCCATTTTGATTTTTCAGATCAAGGACAAACTATCTCTTTTTTAAAAAACATCGGCTTATCTGGTGGCTTTTTATTTATTGTTGTAAATGGAACCAAAGAATGGTCGGTTGATAAAAAAAAAAAATACGTGAGGTTATAAATAAAAAAAACCCGCAATTAATTATGCGGGCTTTTTTTTTTAATTCTTTATCTTTTATTAAAATGCGTATGAGTATTTTAATGAAAGAGTATCTAAGTCAGCGCTAATGCTGTTGTTCGTCGTTACTCCGGTTCTTGCTACAGAAGATGATACGCTTATGTCCTCATAGTCTGTGTAAGCTAACTCTAAACGAGAATTTCCGTCAGTAAAACCAAAACCATAAACAAATCCGTCAACATCTACATTTCCGTATTTAGATCCTGTACCCAAACTTTCTTCAGTATTTAAAGTGAACTGAGCCATTCCACCTTTTAGGTAAAATGTATCAGTTAACGCCATAGTCGCGTAAAGTGTGAAGTGATCTGAGATTTCGGCCTGAGCTTGTTGAGTTCTTGAAGTAGATGTTTGTGTTGTTGTTCCTGTAACTGAAGTTTCAGTATCAGTTCTTTTTTTGGTTTTATTGCTAACATCTGCATCAAGTGGAATATAGTCTAAACCTAAGCTAAATCTCTCACCGGAAAGCTCTACGAATATAGATGGAATAACTACATCATTGCTTACGCTGGCGCTGTTTTTTTCACCACCTTCAGTCTCTGTACCATCTGCTTCAACTTGTGTGTAAGCAGCTGAAACTCCGAATCGCACATCCGCGTTGGCGTTGGCAACTAAAAGCATGAAAGAAATAGATAAAATTATCCAAAAATTTTTCATAAGTTCCTTGTTTTAATTATTAATAATTAAATGTTTTATAATCTGATTCAGCTCTAATTTCTATTAGAAATATAAATCAACCAAAGATTGATACCAAAATTACCGATAAAATGAATGTTTTTGTGTTGTAAAATTACAACAACGATGAATTTTTACCTCTAAAACTCCTAAAAATTTGCCAACTAACTATAGTTAAAATAGTGATCATTATTAAAATAGTTAGTGGTCTGTCCCACAAAAAACTCCAAGATCCATCACTAATCAATAAAGATCTTCTTAAATTTTCTTCCATCAAACCTCCAAGAACAAATGCTAGAATAAGAGGCGGCATTGGAAAATCATATAAACGAAGCACAGTTGCTACAACTGCAATTCCAATCATCATATAAATATCAAAATTATTAAATGACATTAAATATACTCCGGTCAGTGAAAAGAATAAAATTAAAGGAATTAAAAAAGTTCTTGGTGTTGCTAAAACTCTAGCAATATAAGGTATTAAAGGAAGGTTAAGTATTAAGAGAACAACCATTCCTATGTACATAGACATAATTACGGACCAAAAAATCTCTGGATTAGTTTGATATAATCTTGGACCTGGTTGGATACCAAAGCCTAACAAAGCTCCCAGCATAACAGCTGTGGTTCCGCTTCCAGGTATTCCTAGTGTGAGCAAAGGAACAAATGAACCAGAACATGCTGCATTGTTAGCAGTTTCTGGAGCAGCTATACCATTTACACTTCCTTTACCAAATTTTTGTTTTTCCTCTTCATTTACAAAATTTCTTTCCATACCATAAGCTAAGAAAGATGCAATTGTTGCACCTGCACCTGGCAAAACTCCAATAATAAATCCTAAAACGGATGATCTTGGAATTGTACTAACCATTTTTTTTGTTTCAGTTTTATCCAGCTTAATAGAACCCAATTGTGAAAGAGAGATTTGTTTTGCAGCTTTAGTTGGATCTTTAGCTTTAAAAATTAATGTCAATGCTTCAGTCATAGCAAAAGTAGCCATAACAACTAAAACGAAACTAATTCCATCTGATAAATTCATATTATTAAAGGTAAATCTTGGAATGTCTGAAAGAGTATCTTGACCAACACTAGCTAACATTAAACCTAGAACTACCATCATCATAGCTTTTAAAAAATTACCTTTTGATGAAAATGCTGCTACTGCTGTTAAACCAAGGATCATTAAACCAAAATAATCTGGAGATCTAAAAGATAAACTTATTAAAGATAAGCTTGGTGCTGCAATTAGTAAAAAAATTGCAGAAATAGTTCCTCCTGCAAATGAACTATAAGCAGCTATTGCTAAAGCTTTACCAGCTTTACCTTGTTGTGCCATTGGATATCCATCAAAAGAAGTGGCTACAGTTCCTGGAACACCAGGTGCATTAATTAAAATAGAAGAAGTTGAACCACCAAAAACTGCGCCGTAATATACTCCAGCCATTAAAATTAATCCTGTTGATGGTTCAAAGCCATAGGTAATTGGTATCATTAATGCTATAGCAGTCATTGGTCCTAAACCCGGAAGCATTCCAATAATAGTTCCCGCAAAACAACCAATCATTACCATCATTAAATTTTTTAACGAAAATGCTGTTTCTAATCCAATTAGTATACCTTCGATCATCCCATCACTCCTAAATATTGTAAAAATGGATCACGAAGATAGATATTAAGTAGTCCATGTAGGAGATACATAAATATTGCTACGAAAGGAAAAGATAAAATAAATATCCAAAACCATTTCCTTTCACCTAAAACAATATAAGACAAAACTAAAAATACTGAAGTTGAAAGAAAATATCCTACTCTTAAAATTGTTAATCCATAAATAATCATAAGAATAACTAAAGATATTGTCTTTTTATAATCCAGAACTTTAAGATCTACATCTGATGGTTTTTTTTCTGGTAAAATTATATAAAGTGCTGAAAATACTAATCCAGCGTATCCCAAATAAATTGGAAATGTTTTTGCATTAAAAGCAGCATTTTCATCAAAAGTAAAAACTTGAATTTGATGGGCAGTATAAAGGTAAAAACCTGAGAAAATAAAAAAGAGCAGTGAAATTATCTTTGAAGGACTAATATTCACTGCTCTTCCTTTAATGACTATTTAATTACGCCTAAATTTTTCAACAATCCAGTCATTTCAACTGTTTGCTTTTCCAAAAATTTAACGAATTTTTTGTCTGGGTTATAAATATTTACCCATGCATTTCTTTTTCTTACCGCTTCCCACTCAGGTGTTTTTTGAACATCACCTAACATTTTAGCAATTTTCTTTCTCTCGCCATCACTCATACCTGGAGGGCCAAAAAATCCTCTCCAATTTACGAAGATCGCGTTAGTACCTTGCTCTTTTAAAGTAGGAACATCTGGAGCATCGGCTACTCTTTTAGGAGCTGTAATACCAAGAATTTTTACTTGATCTCTAGCACCCATTACCTCTCCCAAACCAGTCGAAAGAATTTGAGTTTCACCTGATAAAAGTCCAGCTAATGCTTTACCACCTGCATCGTAAGGAATGTAAACAACATCATTTGGGTTAGCTCCAGCTTCTTTAAATGCTAAAGCACCAATTAAATGGTCCATACTTCCTCTTACAGATCCACCAGCCATTTTAACTGATTTTGGATTTGCTTTGTAAGCAGCAACAACATCTTTCCAAGAATTGTACGGTGAGTTTTTAGCTGCAACGATTGCACCATAATCACCAATTACACCAGCTATTGGCACAACATCTTTATAAGATGTAACTTTAGCTGCATTCTTCTTGTCTACATAACCAGAGTGTCTAGTTATTGATCTAAGAACTAATGGAGTTGATTGAACTAAAATTGTATCTGAAGGTTTCGTATTTATCATGTATGATAAAGCTTTTCCTCCACCACCACCTGACATATTTTCAAATGATGCGCTATTTAAAAAACCAGCTTTAGTTAAAGCTTCACCAGTTCCTCTAGCAGTTCCATCCCAACCACCACCGGCACCACCACCTATTACAAAGTGTAATTTGTCAGCAGCGAAAGAAGTGTTTGAAACTGAAGTTAAAAGAACAGTCGCGAAAACTAGGCTGATAAGTTTTTTGAACTTATTGAACATTATTTCCCCCTGTGTTTATTTATTATTCCTATTAAAATGAATAACTAGTCTAGAGTCAACTATGTATTAATGAAAAAATGTTCCTCTAATTCTAAGTAATTCTCTAGACAACCCAGAATGCTCTTTAAAAGCTTTTCTTCCATGCAACCAAAAATAGTTATTAGAAAAGATTGTTGATCCAACAGGAAGTGGAAAGCTTATTTTATTTTTACTTTGTTCTAAAGCATCTGATAATTTCTGTAAAAATAAACCTTGTTTCATATTTTTGGGTTCAGGAAATTGATCAATATAAGAAATAACTGGCTTGCCATTTTTATCTTTTGAAAATACTGGATGTTCAACTTTATAATGAACATTCTTGCTTTTTGGTGATCCCCATACAAAATCTTCTTGGCCCACAGGATCATTACTCAAATCTTCCAAGTGTTCCCAATCATCTAAATGTAAAATTACACTTTCTCCTCCACCGACATTCTGTTCTTCCATTTTTGTCATTATAATCCAATCGGTTTTCTCTTTTACATACGTTCCATCAGTATGAAGATCTAAATTTGTATACGCCTTTCTTAAATAAGAATCGCTACTGTCTTGGTGTTTTACATGAAATCTTGCATAATACTTCCCTGACATAGAGTCAAAGTTTGGATTGCCAATTAGATAAGCGAGACCTGTTGAAAGCTTGACTAAAAAATCTTTATCAAATTTCTTATTTTTTATATCAGGCTCAACTATAGCGGTCCCGGTTTCTCGATCATTAAGAATTTCACTTAAAGTTTTACTTAAATTATTTTCAAATACTTCATCTAAGCTTTTGGCAAGGCTAAATCTCGAAAATGGTTTGTATTCTAAAGATAAAATTGAATGTTTTTTAAAAGGAAAAATCAGCCTATCTAGGTCGCTTTCATTTAACTTTATTACACGAACTCTTTTAGAGTTATTATGATCTGTAATAGTAAAGCTCATCTAATTTACTCTGAAATTCCCATGATCCATAAAACAATAAAAACTAATAATATTGGCTCCATAATAAATTTTATCATAATATATTTTTACACTGAATTCAAAAAACTATGAAATATAACTGAAAAAATAATAGGAAGAACTTAGTTGTAAATTAATTAATCTAAAGTAATTGTAATACTTGGCTCTGCTGCGAACATAATAGCATTTGTACAAGTGGTTGTAGCAGCTCCAACTGCATTGCTAACATCAAAAGCAATCGTAACGTTTGGTATTTGTCCAGCCTTTAAAGTTGCTGGTTTTGATAATACTTGTCTAAATTGGAAATGTGTATCGTTATTGTCAATATTTCCATCTGCTGTAACACTTGCGCCCAATGAGTCATCTGCACCATTAATATGGTCACCTAACGTTGAAGATACAGGAACATATAAAGTAGTTGAGTCGGCTCCCGCTGCTGCAGCTTGACCAACTGCATTAGCACTAACTGATCCTGACGCTCCTGACTTGGTCACACACGTTCCATCTCCACCAGTGATAGTCATTGCTCTAGACATTGTGATTTGCATATATGTGTAAGTTGTTCCAACAGTAGCAGTGTTCAAATTTCCGTACGAGGCAGCTGCCACACCTGCATCTACGGCTGCAATATCTACTGCTCCTGAGTCACTGGATGGACTTATTGTTACTGGGTTTAAACAATTGTCTGTTGCACTACCTGTTTCACAAAGTTCTAACTTTGTCATTGTAATTTTATATTCTGTTGCTGCACCTGTGCCAGCATGTGAAACTGAATAAAATAAACTAAAAATTATTAATGATTTTAAAAAAAATTTAAACATAGTTATTTCTTAGTTATTGTTACAGCTCCTTGAATTTCTACGACTAAATTATTATTTCTTCTAACTTTATCTTTAAGTTTATCTTGCATATTTGCTTTAACAAAAGCTACATCTGAAGTTAAGCCATCCATTAATGTTGCTTTATTGGTTAGTGGCGGATGGGTGAAAGTTAATCTGTAGTTCCACATATCATCTTGACCATCTACACTTGATACATCGTTTTCTAAATCGAATGTTAAAGATGGTGTTAAAGCCATTTCTAAAGAATAAATATTACCTTTGGTGTCTTGAGCTGCTTTTTCATTTTCAAATCTATATCCTTGAATATTAAAAGTTGTCCAAGGCATGTAGGGAAGCTGAGAGCTAAGATTATATTCCTGTCCACTTAGTACTTTTTCATTAATTCCATCAACGATTTGATTATTTGAAATCTCTTGATAATAATTATAATTAAAGTCTATGATTGCCGCTCTTGCTTCAAGACCTATGCTCAAACGTTGGTGTTGTTCGAATAAATCAACATCATAAAAAATATTTCCACCGATCATCATGGATTGGTCAGCATTTAATTCTCTATAACCAAGACCAATATTGCCTATAGCTCTTTTATCTCCATTAACATCTTGGCTGTGTAAACTAAATTGAGTAAAAACATTAGAGTTTTCATTTTCTATCAAGTCTCTTACACCTAAAATATCAAATTGAACTTCTGGATTACCCTCGTTGTCATCTCTTATGGAAATATCTACTTCTGTTAAACCCTCACCAGGAATTAAATTAGATACATTTGATGATACTTTTTCTGAAATTTTGTTAAGTGCAGAACCTTTAATATCGGCGTGTGCATTTACACCAAGAGATAATGCAATAAAGGATGTAATAAAAATTCTAATCATTTTTTTATTTTTGTTATTTTTTTTTATAAACAAATGGCCCAAAACGATCAATACAAAAATTAACTCAATATACTTAGGAGGATTGCTGAAAAAACTGTAGGAATTACTAAATTTTTTTTCGATATTATGAAAATTATTACACATATAAAAACAACTACTATTCTAATAATGACATCCGACTCTGCTAAAACCCCCGCAGGAAATATTATCATTCTACCCAATAGAGCAGCTAGAGTTGAATAGGCTACGCAATTAAACCATTGAAAAATTTTTGATTTAACACTTACTTTTTCTGAAGTAAGTGCTCCCATAAATCTTGAAATAAATGTTGCTAGTGATGTTGCTATGATCGCTAATATTATGATTTGACTACTTTCCATTTTTTTCTCCGAATAAAAAAGCAATCGTACCAGCTATTAATCCAGCAAATAATAAAGACCATTCCGTAGAAACCAAATAAATAACTGGGCCTAATACTGTTCCAAGAATAACAGCTAAAGATATACTCACATTATTCATTGCACCTATCATCATACAAAAAAAATAGACTGGGTTTACAATTGCTAAACCTATCAACATATCTTTGTTTAAATAATCTGCTGCTAAATATCCAATCACAGTCATTAAAACGGCCGTTGACCAAGTGCCAATACCTATACCAATCCAAAAATCTATTCTGTGTTTTTTATTAATTTTTTTGTAACTATCCTTTGCGATTAACCAAGATGAAACAGCTAAAAAATGACAGGATAAATAATATTTCCATTTAGGCTGAGAAGCATGATTTAAAAGTGGAAACAATGAAACGGTCATTGGATAAAGTCTAAAATTTACTAACCATACTGCTATGAATATATTAATCACAGAGGCGCCTACTAATAATGACTCAGCCATTACTAATTGACCTGGTAAGGCATAAGTAAATAAACTTGAAGCTGCGCTTTGTTGAATGTTAAATCCAGCATCTTTTAATAAAGCTCCCAGTGCAATAAAACATGCCGCAAGTGGGATTGCTGGGCTTCTAGAACCTTTTAATGATTTTAAACCTTGAAATAATACTTTCGAATTTATCATCCACCAAGGAATAATCTTCCTACGTCTGGATTTTTTAAAAGATCATCCCCTTTGCCAGCAATAGCAGTTTGGCCTGATACTAAAACATAACCTATATCTGCAAACTCTAACCCTTTTTTTGCGTTTTGCTCTACAAGTATTATTGTTTTCTTCTCTGCTTTTTGAAGATCTTCTAAAATTTCAAAAACCATATTTATATATTTTGGTTCCAAACCAATTGATGGTTCATCTACTAATAAAACTGATGGCTTCATAACTAATGCTCTTGAAATTTCTAATAATCTTCTCTCACCGCCTGATAAAACTTTTGCAGGTTGATTTCTTCTATTTCTTAATCTCTCATATTTTTGAAAAATTCTCTCAGCTTCCTCATAAGCTTCGTCCTGTTTATCTTTAATGTATCCACCCATTAAAAGATTTTCCTCGACTGTCATATCAGGAAATACTGAGTTATCTTGTAATATATAAGCTATACCCACTTTACTAAGCTTTTGTGCAGGAGTTAATGTCGTAATTTCATTTCCTTCTAATTCAATTTTCCCATCAAATATATTTGTAAATCCATATATGGAGTGAAGTATTGTAGATTTTCCTGCTCCGTTAGGACCTATTAAACATAAAGATTGAGCTTTACTGACTGTTAAATCAAAATTGTGTAGTATCTCCATTTTTCCATAGCCAGCATTTAAACCTCTTATGGTTAGATGAACATCGTTAGGAGACAATCTATTCAAATCTTCTAAACCAGGTGCTTTACCTAAAACATCGTATTGATTTACCATTATTGAGCTCCTAAATAAGCATCAACAACTCGCTTATCACTCTTAATTTGATCTGGAGAACCCTCTGCTAGCATTTTACCGTGGGCTAAACAGAAAATTTTTTGGGCTAAACTCATAATCACTTTCATATTGTGCTCTATGACTAATAATGTAATTCCATAATCTTTATTTATTTTAATTAATCTATCTATAATTCCATTAATTAAAGTCGGATTAATTCCAGCTGTAGGCTCGTCTAATAAAAGCATTTTAGGCTCATTCATCAAAGCCATTGCTAATTCAAGTAATTTTTGCTGCCCAAATGATAAATCACCTGCTCTTAAATTTCTTTTTTGATAAAGACCAACAAAGTTTAAAATATTCTCTGCTTTCTCGGTAAGTTCAACAGGTACTTTTGCAAAAATAAATCCTGAGTCACTAGCTTTGTGACTTATTAGCATATTCTCTACACAATTAAGTTTTGAATAAATTCTTGTTTGTTGAAAGGTTCTTAACAAACCAAGTTTAGCGACTGCTGGCACAGGCATTTCGGAAACTTCTGTATTATCAAATACAATTGATCCTGTATCAATCGGATGAGTTCCTACAATAGAATTAAATAAAGTAGTTTTACCTGAACCATTAGGTCCTATTAGACCAACTATAGATCCCTGCTCTACCGAAACAGAAATATCGACGTTTGCTTGAACACCTCCAAAAGATTTACTCACATTTTTAACTTGCAAAATACTCATTTTAATTCTACCTGTGCTTTCCGATCTTTTTCATCTATCACTTCACCAAATCTTTCAGGGTATTTTTCTCGCAACCAACCCATTAATCCTTCTGGGAAATAAACTACGATTACAACAATTAAAACTCCAAGCGCAACATATTGCCAACCTAGTATTAATGTCCAAAGACCTTCTTTGAAGAAATGGAATAAAGTTGCACCAATTACTGGTCCCCATAAAGTTCCTTTGCCACCAAGTATTGCCATTAGAACCATAAATACTCCCATCTCTCTTCCATCAAATGCAACATCGGTTGAGTCTATATATCCGATTAATCCTCCCATAATTCCACCAGCAAGACCGCAGAAGAAGGCTGAACACATCCAACCTACAATTTTATATTTCATAGTTTGGATACCCATAGCTTCCGCTTTATCCTCATTGTCTCTTATCGCATTTAAAATTAATCTAAATCTAGAACCATAAATGTATTTAACAAAAATAAATGTTCCAACTAGTAATGCGAAACTTAAAAAGTAGAAAAATTTTCCTCTAGCTTCAGTATCAACTATTTCAGCAGGAAAAGGTGGTGTGGTGAAACCTTGACCAGCTCCGATAATCTCTATTCCTCCAGCAATTTCTCCTGCTGCTATCCCTAAACCTAATGTACAAATAGCAAAGTAATGACCTCTCAAACCTAATATAGCGTAACCTATCGCTCCTGCTATAATAGTTGGAATAATAGCTGCAACCAATAATCCGACACCTATACCTTGAAAATATTGTGCCGTTGTATGTACAAAAGTTTTTTCTCCACCACTTTCTGTCCATTCAGCTAGGGGGAAAAACATTCCTACTTGAACCGAAGCAGTTAAATACATTCCTAGACCGTAGAAAAGAATATTTCCGAAGGTGTTGTAGCCCATTTCTCCACCTTGCAAGTTCCATGTCATCGCTAGAACGATCAAAACACAAAGATACGTAAGCTGGACTTTAAAAGCAGAAAATAAGTAAGGCGCGGCTAAACCTAATATAATTAAGCCAGAATATAAGATTAAATCTTTTTGTTTTACTTTTTCCATTTATTTCAGATATTCCCTTTTTCTCGAAAGTTTAAATCTTCTGTAAACTAATATTAAGACTAGTAATAAAAATACTGCTCCTATTCTAAATTCTGTACCTAAAATATAATCAGCAAATTCCTCAAAAAGTCCTAACCCCATCCCTGAAACTGCTACTGCAGGTAAATTTCCAAGACCTGCAACAATAACTATCATGAAAGATCTTACTGTATATGGAAGCCCTACATAAGGGTGAAGTGTTAGAGTGATTGAAATTAAAGCACCCGCAATCCCACATAACGCAGCGTTAATTCCAAAAGTTGCAGCATAAACTTTTTCTGTATCTACACCTAAAATTTTTGCAGCTCTTGCATTTTGAGCTGTAGCTCTTATAGCTCTTCCAAGTTTAGATTTCCTCATGTAAATAACAAGAGCTATTGCGTATAACACGCTGATAAAAGCCGAGAATATTTTTGAATTTGGTAATGTTACTGAATTATCAAATAACATTGTTGTTCCGTATTCAGACTGTGCAACAACTACGTCTGCACCGAAAATAAAATTCATTAATTGTTGGAAAACAATAGCTATTCCAAAAGTTGCTAAAATAGAAATAAATAAGTCTCGGTCTACAACTTTATTTATCACAAGTTTGTAAAGTCCCCATCCCACAAAAAACATTATAATTGGAGATATAATAACTCCCCAAGCAGGATGGATCCCCCAAAGGTAAATAGTGTATGCGATATAACCTCCGAGAATTACTAAATCACCTTGTGCAATGTTAATTATATTCATCACACCCCATTGAAGAGCCATTCCATAGGCAATCAATGCAAATAAAATACCTAAAAGGATTCCGTCCAATGATGCTTGGACCATTAACATTGGAGCTTTAAAAATAAGAAAGTCCATAAAATTTCAAAACTTATAAAAGAAAAGCCCCTAGAAAACTAGGGGCTTTTCAAATTATTCAGAAGTTATTAGCTTCTTTCAGACCATTTCGGGATTGGATGATAGAACTTATCAGAAGCCCATTTTGTAGGAGCTACTACTCTATTCTCACAATCATCGCCTTTACATCTTACTTGGAACAAGATCATTGGCTTAGCAACGTTTTGGCCACCAGGTCCAAATTTAATGTTTCCATAGAAAGTTTGCATTTCTGTATCAACTAGCGCATCTCTTACTGCATCTCTATCAAAAGAGTTTGCTCTTTCGAAAGCATCTTTAAATACTAACAATGCTGCAGAAGACTCTGCTGATTGATATGGCGGGTCATATCCAAATTCTTTTTGGAAGTCTTTAGCGTATTTCTTACCAGAGCCAAAGAATTTATCCTTATAAGATAAATTTTTGTGCCACTGAGAAGCACACAATGCGAATTCTGATTTCTTTCCATGTTGTTTAGAAAGTTTAGCAGCATCACAGTGTGTCATCGCTAACATAGGAACATCAACTTTCATTTCAGAAATTTGTCTGATTGCAGTCAATGCGCCTTTTGTGTGACCTGATACAACAAGTACATCTGGCTTAACAGCTTTTACTTTAGCCAATGTAGCTGCCATATCGTTAAGTTCTTTTGGTAGTTTGTCATCGATGATGATCTCAGATCCAGTTCTTTTTGCTGCATCTAAAATACCAAGTCTCACGTCTTGTGAGAAAGCATCTTGTTCAAATGCTTGAGCAATTTTTACTCCTTTACCACCGTTTTTTTCTACCGCTAAATCAATAGCTACTTCAAGGTATTGGTTAGCTGGTGATAACACCGCAAACAAATATTTGTATCCTTTTGTAAATAAAGATCTAGATGCACCATTCGCTTCAACCATAGGAATTTTATATTTCTCGGTTACTGGTGCAATGGCTTTCGTTAAACCTGAACTGTATGGTCCAAGCATGTAATGAACGCCATCTTGTTTAATTAGTCTTTCAGCTAACTGAGCGGCTCTTTTTGGGTTTGATTCATCATCATAGTAAATGATCTCAAACTTATATTTCTTACCTTGTACTTCTACTCCACCCATTTTGTTAATTCTCTCAACGGCCATGTTATAACCATTTTGAGTATGAACTCCATTTGAAGAGTATTTACCTGTAAGAGATATTGCAGAACCTAACACAATGTACTCACCTTCTACTTTTGCAAAAGAAGAAGTAAAAGATACAAGTGCTAAAGTTATTGCTGAAATAAATGTAACAAATAGTTTTGCTATTTTATTCATTATTTCCCTTCTTGTTAATTAATTAATTAATAATTAATTAAAACAAGAAATAGAGATTTTGACAACAGTAAGAAGTGATTAAAAATTCTGTGTCGCAGCAATGTAAACTGCTAAAATTAGAAGAACACACGCAGAAATTGTATTTAATAGCTTTGGTTTACTTCTTAACCATACTGAAATTTTTTCAGCCGCTAATCCATAAATCATTAACGTTAAAAAATCTAAAACTACATAAGTAATTAATAAAATTACAAACTGTGAAATGATATTTGATCCGAAGTTTATAAAAGTAGGAAAAATTGTTCCAAAAAATAAAAGTGCTTTTGGACTTAAACCTGCAACTAATAATCCATCTTTATAAAACGATAGTGGTGATTTTAAATTTTGATCTTTAGAATTAAAACTTTTTATTTTAGAATTAAAAGTGTCATAGGCTAAATAAACTATATAAAATATCCCTGCCCATTTTAAATAGTAAAGGACTTGAGGGTTATCACTTAAAAAAGAGCCAATTAAAAAAACTACTAAAATAGCTTGGATAGTATTTGCAGATATATCTCCCAAAGCAGTCCAAACAGATCTATTTAATCCATAATTCAGTGTGTGTGAAACTATAACAACCCTTGGCGGACCTGGAGAAATGAATAAAAATAAAATGATTTGTAAAAATATTATATAGTCTGTTGGAAACATTTGATTAGTCACTATATATAAATTTATGAAGAAAAAAAGTTTTATCCCTCAAACAAGAGTTAAAAACCCTGAGCCTAAAGAAAAAGATGATAATTGGATTATTTGGGCTGCTTGGGCAGATAGGATTACTTTTGAAGAGATAAAAGAGAAAACTGGGAAGAATGAGTCTCAAGTCATTAAAATAATGAGAAAAAATTTAAAACCAGGTTCTTTTAGGCTATGGAGAAAAAGAGTAAATAATACTAGCATCAAACATAGAAAAAAGTTTCAATTAGGTAGAAAAAAACTTAGAGAAAAAATTAAATTAACTGATATATATTAATTATGAAAAAAGTCACAATGTATACAGGCAATCCTTGCTCATTTTGTGCAGCAGCAAAAGCGTTATTAAAAACAAAAAATGTTGAGATAGAGGAAATAGATATTTGGGCAGATCCAGCAAATGCTAAAGAAATGTTACAAAGAACCAATGGCGTAAGAACTATTCCTCAAATTTTTATTGGGGATCATTACATTGGTGGCAATGATAAACTTCAGGAAGCGAATAGAAATGGTGAATTAGATAAAATTTTAAAAGGAGAATGAGAAGAAATTTTTTAAAATTTATAAGCTTATCAATCTTTTCAACTTTATTTTTTCCTTTTAGCTCTCTATTTGCTAATACAAAAAAAATTATCAATAAAAACCTTACAAAAAAACAAAAAGAAATAATGTTTAACGAGGGAACAGAAATGCCTTTTTCTAGTGATTTACTGAGGGAAAATAGAAAGGGTTTTTATCACTGCGCTAATTGTGGAAATAAACTTTTTGCTTCTACAAGTAAATTTAATAGCGGTACTGGCTGGCCATCGTTTTCTGAAGCTTTGCCTGGAGCATTTAAAACTAAAATAGATTACAAATTTGGAATGAAAAGAACAGAATATCATTGTGCTAAATGCGGCGCGCATCACGGTCATGTCTTCAATGATGGTCCTGGTAAAAGTGGTAAAAGATTTTGTAATAATGGCCTTTGTTTAATTTTTAAGCCTGAGTAATGTTATTTTATATCTTTAATAAAAGGCATCGAATCTCCAGCTCCAAGTTTTGTAGTGGAAATTCCAGCAACTTTATTTGCTAATTCTAAACACTCTTTTATAGGTTTTTCTTTAGATAAACCAAAAGCTAAACCCCCATTAAAGGCATCTCCTGCACCAGTGGTATCAATGGCTTTTACTGAACTAGCTTTTAAATAAATTTCCTCTTTTCCATCCGAATAAAATAAACCTTTTTCTCCAAGAGTTATTATTACTTTTTTAAGTCCTAAATTTAAAAGTTTATCTGATGCCTGCTTTGCCTCTTGATCGTTAGTAATCTTTATGCCTGTATAAAATTCAGCCTCAGTTTCATTAGGCGTAAAAAAATCGATATTATTGTAAAACTCTTTTGAGATTTCTGATGCAGGTGCTGGGTTTAAAATAGTAATACATCCATTTTCTTTAGCGGTTTTTAAGCAATATAATGTAACATCTTTTGGTACCTCTAATTGAGTTAAAAAAATTTTTGATCTTTTTATTAAATCAATTTTTTTTTCAATTTCGCTTATTTGCAAAGAACTTGGGGCGCCTACAATTACATTTATTGCATTTTTCCCAGTGTTTTGATCAACTAAAATTCCAGCTACACCAGTTTGTTGATTGCCATTTTGAATTATATTTTCTGTAGAAATTTTATTTTTTTCAAGAGTTTTGAGAGCTAACTCTCCGTATGCGTCTTTACCAATTTTACTTATAAAGTTTGTATTTCCACCGAGTCTGGCAATTGCTATGGCTTGATTGCAACCTTTTCCTCCCGGGCCCACATTATATTTTTTTCCCAAAATAGTTTCACCTATTGATGGGATTTTAGGACCAGAAAAACTTATGTCAGCAACAAAAATTCCTAAGACTGTTATTTCGCTCATTAACCAACTTTAGCGAGAATTGGAAAGGTCGTCAAAATATAATAACTTATAACTTGAATATAATTTGTAGTAATCAAGATGCCAGTAATTAAAAGAATAACTCCGCCAGATTTTGTAATAGTTCCATAATATTTTCCAAAACCTTTTTTAGTATTTAAAAATCTACTCATGTAGTATCCGGATAATATAAATGGGATAGCTAATCCTAAAGAATAAAATGATAATAATAAAATCCCTTTACTAATTGTAGCTTCAGTAGCAGACAAAGCAATTATAGATCCTAAAACCGGACCAATGCAAGGCGTCCAACCAAATGCAAAAGCCGCGCCAACTATAAAAGGAAATGCATAATTATCTTTATAATTAGAATTAGTTTGAATTCTTTTTTCAGTATTTAAAAAGGAAAAATTTAAAAAACCTAACATTTGTAATGAAAAAATAATAATTATTAATCCTGCAACAATCCGTAATTCATTAGAAAAGAAAAGAAGCACGTTCCCTATTGCAGAGGCGGCCGCTCCAAGTGTTATAAAAACAAAGGAGAAACCTAGTGAAAAAAGAATAGTTTTAGTCAAAACTATTGATTTGTCTTTATCTATTTCCCCTAAATCTTTTCCAGTAATATAAGAAATATAACCGGGGATAATTGGAAGTACGCAAGGGGTGAGAAAACTTATAAATCCAGCCCCAAAAGCTAAAGCAAGTTTAATGATCATATAAACTTTATATTTGCCTTTGAACTTTACCGCAATTACAATATTGGCTCATGATAATTAAATATTTAGGTTTTTTATTCACCCTTTTGTGGTCTTATACTTTCATTAAGTCTCAAAGTATTTTTAAAAAAGGATCAGGTATTTTAATTACTTTATTTGTAACCAATATATCCTGGTTCACGTTTATCGCAGCTTGCTTGTATGGCCTTAAAAATTTTAGTTTTTACCATGCTATCATTGGAATAGCTCTAAGTATTGTTTTAGTCCACTTGGCTTTTGCTCGATTAACTTTATTTATCAATAACAAATTTCAGGATAAAAACACCCTTTTAAAAATTAAAACATTTATTGAGTATTTAATTTTAATAACTGTTGGATATTTTATATTTTTTTAAAAAGTATCAATTGTAGATAAAACTTTAAAATTCTTATCTGTAATAACTAATTCACCAGATCTTGCTGTTTCTCCAGTTATTGCTAAGATAATAACATAATGAGTAACTAAAACTAAATTTCCTCCTTTTCCTTTCCATTTATTTACATAACTCTTTAAGTCTTTAATCTGTTGTTTTTCATTTTGGTCATATGGCGGAGTAAAAGTAGAGTTTAATGCGGAAAATTCTTTAAAATTTCCAAAAGCATATTTTGCAGTATCTTTACATCTGCACCATTGACTTGATAATACTTGATCTATCTTAATTTTTTTTTCTTTGAAGAGTTTACCAATTTTTTTTGATTGATTTATACCGACTTCATCCAAATTCCTTTGAGTTTTACAGTCTTTAATCTTAAATCCCTCTGGGTCACCCCCTCCAGGTGCTTTAGCATGTCTTATCAAAATAATTTTATCTCCATCTTGAGCAGGTTTCCAATTTTGTTCTGTGGAGTGAGAGTAAAAAGAAATTAAAGAGAATATTATTATTAGTAGGGAAATAATTTGCTTCTTCATGGTGGATGAAATGATAATCTAACAAACTTATGTTGCCTTGGTCTAGAGGACATGGCAATGAAGACTATAAGTTTTTGAAAGGTTGTATTAAAACACTTAATTGGTTTGTGTATAACTACTCGCCTTTTGGTTTAAAAACTAAACAGACACCGTTATTACAATATCGTTTACCGGTTGGTTTTGGGCCATCATCGAAAACATGACCGTGATGACCACCGCATTTTTTACAATGATATTCGGTCCTCGGATAACCTATGTGCATATCTTTTTTTTCCTCAAATACACCAGGAATAGATTCAAAAAAAGAAGGCCAACCAGAACCGCTCTCGTATTTAGTAGAAGATTCAAATAATTTTATTCCACATCCAACGCAATGATAAGAACCCTCTCTTTTTTCTTGATTTAAAGGACTACTGCCTGGAGATTCTGTTCCCTCTTGTTTTAAAACATAATTTTGTTCTGGGGTTAAATTTGAATCCCAATCTTTACTCATCTTTGACTTTATCATCTACGCCATAAGGTCTGAAGCTTCCTTTGTTTTCTAACTTAACTGCCTTTGCCGGGATGCCAACCATCGTTGCGTTTTCTGGAACATCTTTTACTACAACTGCGTTAGCTGCTATTCTCGCATTGTTGCCAACTTTTATTGGCCCAATTATTTGAGCACCAGAACCAATTACAACATCGTGACCAATAGTAGGATGTCTTTTCTCGTGACGTTGTTTTTCGCTATCTATACTAGGAGAACTTCCTCCAAGAGTAACTGCATGATAAATAGTAACATTATCTCCTACCTCAGAAGTTTCACCAATCACTACACCCATTCCATGATCAATAAATAAATTTTTTCCAAGCTTTGCTCCTGGATGTATTTCTATGCCAGTAAAAAATCTGACTGTTTGTGAAATTATTCTAGCAACAAGATCAAAACCAGCCTTGTAAAAGAAATTAGAAATTTGGTGAAAGAAAACTGCCTTAACCCCTGGGTAAGTAAGAATGATACTCAGTATAGATTTTGCCGCAGGATCTCTTTTTTTTATGGATTCTAAATAATCATTCATAAGATGTATATAATGACTACTTGATAAATTTAAAGAAGAATATATAAAAATGTCATGAGTAGACCTTTTCATTTAGCAGTACCAGCGGGAGACTTAAAGGATTCAGTTCATTTTTACGAGAAGATACTAGAGTGTAAACTAGGTAATAGAGAAGAAGGTAAATGGATTGATGTCGATTTTTGGGGAAACGAACTAACCTTACACAAAACCAATATGAAATTACCCTCTGAAAGACACGAAGTGGATATGGGATCAGTGCCTGTTCCTCACTTTGGAGTACACTTAGAGCCAAAAATATTTGAAAAAATAAAAGAAAATTTAAAAAAAAATAATATTGAATACTTAGATCAGCCCTATACTCGTTTCAAAGATAAAAAAGAACAACAAGAAACTTTTTTTATTAAGGACCCACACGGGAATGTTTTAGAGCTTAAAACATTTGGCTAATGAAAGCATATATAATTCACGAAAACGAAGCATGGACTAAACCCCTTGAGTCTCATCTAAATAAACTTGAAGTTGGTTATGAAGACTGGCATGTTGAAAAGGCTAAAATTGATCTAAGTCAAAGCCCTCCTGAAGGTATTTTTTATAACCGAATGAGTGCGAGCTCACATGTCAGAGGACATAGATTTGCTCCAGAATATACATCTGTAATTATTAATTGGTTAAGAAGTCATAAAAGACGAATAATAAATGATGGTAATGCTTTAGCATTAGAAATAAGTAAATCTCTTCAATATTTAAAATTGAGTGAAAGTGGAATTAAAACTCCTAGATCTATTTTTTGCTCAAGTAAAGAACAAATAATTCAGTCAGCGCGAGATTTTAAAAAACCATTTATTACAAAACATAACAGAGCTGGTAGAGGTCTTGGAGTAAAGCTTTTTAATAATCAAAACGAATTACAACAGTATGTTAAAGGACCAGATTTTGAAAATTCAATTGATGGCATCACAATTTTGCAAGAGTACATTGAAGCAGACCCAAAAGTAATCCATCGTCTAGAATTTGTTAATTCCAAATTTTTATACGCAGTCCAAGTTGATGCCGGTGACTCTTTTGAGCTGTGTCCTTGCGACAGTAAAAATAATTCTTTAAGCGATAAATCAAACAACCCAGATGGAAACAAGTTTATGATCTTAAATAATTATAAAAATCCTGACATAAATAAATATGAAAGTTTTTTGAAAAAAAATAATATTGAAATAGCTGGAATTGAATATATTACTGATAAATCAGGAACTAGATACACTTATGATGTCAATACAAATACAAATTATAATTCAATCGCTGAGAAAAAAGTTGGGCAAGATGGAATGTTAGAGATAGCTAAATTTTTAAAAAATGAGTTAAAAGCCTTTGAATAAATTTTTATTTGATACAGTCGATTCTAAAGATAAGTTGATTCAATATTTCCAAAAAGGAATTAAAAAAGATAATGAATTAAGAATAGGCGTTGAGCATGAAAAATTTCTTTTTAATAAAAAAGATCTCAAAAGAATTGGCTATGAAGAGATAAAAAAAATATTTGAACTTCTACAAAATAATGGTTGGGAGCTTCAATATGAAAAAGATAAAATAATTGGTTTAAAAAGGGAAAATCAAAAGATTACTACTGAGCCAGGGTTTCAATACGAATTATCGGGTGCGCCTTTTAAAAATATACACTTAGTTTGTTCAGAAAATAGTTCTCATTTCAATGAGTTGAAAGAAGTTTTTAGCTCTGCCTCTATAACAACTTCATCTATTGCATACGATCCTTTTAATAAATTAATTGAAATCCCTAAAAGCCCTAAAGAGCGTTACAAAATTATGACATCAGAAATGCCAAAAGGCGGCAAATTAAGTTTAGATATGATGTACAAAACTGCCGGTATTCAGATTAATTATGATTACACTTCTGAAGAAGATTTTGAAAAAAAATTTAAAATTGGAAACTATTTAGCTCCCTTAACTATTGCGCTTTTTGCAAACTCTCCTTTTAATGAAAACAAGCTTTCAGGTTTTTTATCTTATAGAGGAAAAGTTTGGCAAGAAACTAATAGAGGCGGAATAATGCCAATTACTTTTGAAAAACTAAATTTTGAAAAATATATTGATTATGCAATCAATTACCCAATTTTATTTCTTAAAAAAAAAGGAAAATATTTCTCACCAAATGGTCAAACTTTTAAAGACTTTTTAGATGGTAGTTTAAATTTTCTTAAAGGAGAAAAACCCTCTTTAGAAGATTTTGAAAATCACCTAGGCACTATTTTTACTGAGATAAGATTAAAGCAAGTTATAGAATTTAGATCTTTAGATACATGTAATTTTGGCTGTATTTGTAACGGCCCCTCATTTTTTACTGGATTAATTTATGGATCTTTAGATGAGACTTATGAAATAATTAAAAACTGGAAAAAAGAAGAAGTAATGGATGCATATTTAAACGCGCCCAAACAAGGATTAAACACTATGCTTAGAAATAAAAAATTAATTGATTGGGGAAAAATATTTTTAGATTTATCTAAAAAAGGCTTAGACAAAAGAAATGAGCTTAATAAAAGTGGAAAAAATGAGACAATCTACTTAAAACATATAGAGGAGATTATTAAGAATAAGAAAACTAGAGCAGAAATGTTGATTGAACAATTCAATAAAACAAACAACTTAAATTTTTTAGTAAATCATGAAGAAAATTTTAGCTATTCAGGGTTCTGATCTTAAAAGAGTAAATCTTAAAACAGATACGACCATACTCCTAGCCTCAGAGGCGCAAAAAAGAGGATATAAAATATTTTATTTTGAACCGGAAAATTTAAGTTTTTTAAATGGAAAAGTTGTAGCTTTATGTAAACATATTAAGATTTTTAATAGCAAAAAGAAATTTTACTCATTGTTAAAAACTATCAATTTCAACCTTGAAAAATCAAAGGTCATTCTAATTAGAAATGATCCTCCTTTTGATAATCGTTATTTATATACAACGTTTTTGCTTAACCATATTTCCAAAAAAGTAAAGATAATCAATAATCCATCATCAGTAAGAAATGTTTCTGAAAAGCTTTTTTCTATTAATTTTATGAGGTATATGCCTCCTACTCTAATCAGTGAAAATCTTACTGAGATAAGGAGTTTTTTTAAAAGATATAAAGCTGTTGTAGCTAAACCTATTAATGGTTTTAGTGGTAATAATGTAATTTTGTTTAAAACCTTTAATGCTAATAAAATTAAAAAATTAATAAAAAATTATAATCATTTATTTTTTCAAAAGTTTTTACCTGGAGTTTCTAAAGGTGATAAAAGAGTTTTTATTATTAAAGGAAAGATTGCAGGTGCTATTTCTAGAGTACCAAAAAAAGGTAGTATTTTATCTAATATGAGTAAAGGAGCTAAAGCGAAATTAACGAAGCTAACAAGTAAAGAGGTTTATGCAAGTAAAGCAATAGGGAAACTTTTAGTGAAAAATAATATATATTTTGCTGGGATAGATTTCGTACAGGAAAAATTAATCGGTGATATTAACGTTACTAGCCCTACTGGACTAACTGCATATAAAGATCTGTCAGGAATAAACCTTGCAAAATTGTTCTGGAATAATATTTAATTGATAGTTGACAAAATCCTGAATTTATTGATATAAGTTAATTAGCGCTGAGTTAAAGCAACTTGCGGGCGCTTAATAAATCCAGCTAAAGCGCAAAAGTCATTTAGACCACCGCTTTAGCCGGTGGTTTTTTTTTGGAACTAATCTAAAATTAAACCAGGTATTTGAACCATATTGTACACCTGGCATATGCCGAAGTACTAAAAAGGAGAAGATGAACAGAATTAAACTTCGTTCATTCTTCTCCAGAAAAACGGAGAAAAAATGAACGAAACGACAAGAGAAACAATAAGGGGGAAAATCAATGGCTGATTTTAAACATCCGGAAACTATTGGCTTACATGGTAGTGATTATAGAGCTGATCCTACTACAACAGCTGTAGCAGTTCCGATTTATCAGACAACTTCTTACCAATTTAAAAATGCAGAACATGCTGCAAATTTATTTGGTCTAAAAGAGTTTGGTAACATTTACACACGTATAATGAACCCAACTGTGGATGTGCTAGAAAAAAGAGTTGCAGCGCTTGAAGGCGGTGTGGCGGCATGCGCGGTGGGATCAGGTCAAGCTGCTTCAGCAATGTGTATACAAAACTTAGCACAAGCTGGAGATAACATCGTTGCTTCGACTGATTTATACGGAGGTACAGTTAACTTATTTAAAAATACTTTAAGACAACAAGGTATTGAAGTTAGATTTGCAGATCCTGCAGATCCAAAAAACTTTGAAAAAGTGACTGATGATAAAACAAGAGCTTACTACGGTGAGACTCTTCCAAATCCATACCTTCGTGTTTTTCCAATTAAAGAAGTTTCTGATATCGGTAGAAAAAAAGGTATACCTTTAATTATCGATAACACAGCTTCTCCAGTAATATGTAAACCTTTAGCTCATGGAGCTGCAATCGTAATGCACTCTTTGACAAAATATATTGGTGGTCATGGTACTTCAATTGGAGGAATAATTGTAGATGGAGGAAATTTTGATTGGATTAAAGATAGAAAAAGACAACCTCTATTAAATGAGCCAGATCAAAGTTATCACGGTGCAGTTTGGGCAGATGCAGTACCACAATTAACTGGTGCTAATATTCCGTTTGTCATTAGAGCAAGAGTGGTTTTATTGAGAGACTTGGGTGCTCCATTAAGTCCATTCAATGCTTTTCAAATCATTCAAGGTTTGGAAACTGTAGCTTTAAGAATGAAGCAGCATTGTAGCAATGCAGAGAAAGTTGTGAATTTCTTAGACGGGCACGAAAAAGTTAAAAAAGTAATCTATCCAACTAATTATCAAGGTGAAATTAGAGATAGAGCAAAAAAATATATGCAAGGTGGTTATGGATCTTTGATAGGTATGGATCTAGGTACAAAAGAAGCAGGAGCTAAGTTTATTGATAACTTAAAAATGCTTTACCACGTAGCAAATATTGGTGATGCTAGAAGTTTAGCAATTCACCCAGCAACAACAACTCATAGCCAGCTTACAGAAAAAGAAATGTTAGCTGCTGGTGTTACACCAGGTTATGTTCGATTATCAATCGGTATAGAGCATCCAGATGATATTGTTGAAGATATTAAACAAGCTTTAGCTGCTTAGATATTAATTAGATGGTCCCAATTTTTTGGGACCATCATTTAAAAAGAAATTGAAATTACCTTCTATTATAAATAATTGATTTTCTTGCTATCTTTTCAATCTTAGATATTTCTTTAATTTTATTTTTTGGAAACTCTTTCACAATGTTTGTGGTCTTTTCTATCATTGCAGTGTTTTTAGACTTAATTTGTTTTTTAACAATTGCGCAAAATTCAGATCTTGTTATTTCAAATGATGAAATACAGGTTTCTTTTTTTTTCTTAGGTTTTTTTTCTGCGTAAGCAATAACGTGTTCCAAAGGAGTTTTTCCTGTTTGTTTCTTAACTCCATAACTTATAGCTGTATTTAAACTGGATTGAACAAGTCTTCCGTTCGAGGCACCTGAGCCGAGCAATGCTAAAGACTCAGCGCAACCGTTTAAAAAGAAAATAATTGATAATAAAAGCAATGTTTTTTTCATTATTTAAGTTTGTATTAATTGGTCTCATATATCTGCTTCATCTTTAAATAAAAGTTAATTGTAAGTTTATTAATTTTTATTAACACAACTCAAGGTGGTTAAAATCTTAAATTTGAATTGCTGATTTTTTTTAAAATTAATTAATCTAAATACTTAATTTTAGATTTTTTATTTATGTTAAGCTGAATTGATGAAGTAAGGTCGTTTAAAGACATTTCTTTGGATTTTTCTAAGATCTTCGATTTAGTTATTTTTAATCGCTTTTTTACAATTGCACAAATTTCTGAGTTAGTTTTTTCAGCAAATGATAAGCAGGGCTCTTTCTTTTTCTTGGGATTCATTTCCTCAGCATATGTCATTATATGTTCCATTGCGCTTTTTCCAGTTTGTTTTTTTACTCCATAATTTACTGCTGTAGAAAGAGCTGATTGTGAAATGTTACCACCGGATACTGCGGTAGAGGTAGGTCCTAATAGAGCTAAAGACTCAGCGCAACCAGTTAACAAAATGAGTCCAAGCAATAAGCCTAAAAATTTTTTCATACTCACCTTTTATAATTCCACTATTTAAAGCAAAGATTTGTTCGTTATTAAACAAACGAATCACTCAAATTGAGTTTATATTATACAACCTGCAATAGAAGTACTTTTCTATGAGATTATCCGTAGAGGCCTATTTGCAAGGCAACTTTCTAAATTTTCAATCATTTGCGAATAAAATTTTGAATAATTTTCAGCAGTCACGTAACCGATATGGGGTAATAATAAAGCATTTTGAAAAAATCGAAGTTTATGGTTTTGCGGAAGAGGCTCTTTATCATAAACGTCTAAACCAACACCAGCTATTTTTTCATCTTTTAAAGCTTCAACTAAATCGTTTTCATTAATAATTGGGCCTCTCGAAGTATTGATTAAAAAACTAGTTTTTTTCATCATATGAATTTCTTTTTTTGTAATTAAGTTTTTATACCTTTCACCTAAAACTAAATGAATAGTAATTATATCTGAATTTTTAAGTAAATCTTCTTTACTCATAGGCAATACACCAAGTTCATTTGCGTGAGATAAATTTAGATTTTCACTCCAAGCGCAAACTTCCATTCCAAAAGCTTTGCCTACCTTTGCAACTTGTGTTCCAATTTTTCCTAAGCCTATTACTCCCAACATTTTACCTTTTAATTCTGAACCAATAGTAGTCTGCCAATATCCTTGAAACATATTATCAATTTCTTGCTTAACGTTTCTTAAAAGACCTAATATCAAAGTCCAAGTGATCTCAGCTGCTGGATTTGGGTTTATTTCAGTTCCACACACCAAAATACCTTTTTTTTTCGTTGCTTCTAAATTAATTGAATTATTACGCATACCTGAGGTCATTATGTATTTAAGATTTGGTAAATTTTCTAATAAACCTTTTGTAATGGGTGTTCTTTCTCGCATAATAAATAATACTTCAAATTCCTCTAAGGCTTCGATAGCTTCATTTTCATCGTTGAAGGCTTCATTAAAAATTTTAAAGTCAAATTTATTCTTAAATTTTTCTATATCAACAATCTCTTCAAAGGCACTTTGATAATCGTCCAGCACTGCAACTTTAATCATTGAGTTTTCCTATTTGATAAATAAATACCAGTTATAATAAACGATGCTCCAATAAAATGGAATAATTGAAATTTTTCTTTGAAAATTATAATTGCCATTAATGCGCTGAAAAGTGGCATTAACTGAATAAACATCGATGATCTATTAGGCCCTATTAATTCTATAGCTTTTTGCCAACAATAGTAAGCAGCGATCGCAGGAAAGATAACTACATAAATTAAAATTAATATAGAAGCTTTATTTATTTTTACATCCAATCCGATTGATTGTTCATATAAAAATTGTGGAACTAAAAATATTAATCCCACAGTTACCATAATTTGGATTAAAGAAAATTGAGATAATTGAAATTTATTTTTTTTAAGTAAAGTTGAATATAATGACCAGCTCAAAACACAAACTAGCATCCATATATCTCCTTTATTAAAATTTAAAGAAATTATTTTTTGAATATCTGCATTTGATATAATTGTTGCAACTCCAAATATTGACAGTAACAATCCAGACAATTGAAACATATTTGTTTTTTCAATTTTCATAAGTGATGAAAAAATTATTATCATGGGTGGAATAGCAGCCAACATTAAAACTGCATTTATAACTTGAGTAAAATTTAAGGCAAAATACACTACAGAATTAAAAGTACTGATTGATAATATTCCCATGATACCAATGGCAAAAAAATTTTCTTTAATATAGTTTTTCTTTGCTAAAATTTCTTTTATTGTGAAAGGAATTAAAATAAACCATACCATGACCCATCTTAGAAAATTTAAAGTAAGAGGTGGCACCTCAAATAAAGTAGCAAATTTTCCAATAATGAAGTTTCCTGACCAGAATAAAGCCGCTAGTGTAAGAAAAGTATAAGCTAAATAATTTTTTGACAAGAATTTTCTAATTAAATCTTTTTGAACTATATGGAGATAAATCTAAATTTGTTTTTTCTCCAGCAACAATCCCTGATACAATTTTGCCTGTAATAGCTCCTAAAGTCCAGCCTAAATGTTGATGTCCAAAAGCATAGATAATGTTTTTATTTTTTAAGGATGGTCCAAGTATTGGTAAAAAATCTGGTAATGTTGGCCTAAATCCTAACCACTCATCTTCGTGGGCTCCTAGTTGTGGCAAAAGTTCTTTCGCACATCTAATTACATATTCAATTCTTTTTTTTGATAAAGGATTTTCAGTTCCGCCTAGTTCTACAGTGCCTACTGCTCTAAGCCCTTGATTCATTGGTGTCATTCCAAAACCTCTATCTAAGAAGATTACTGGTCTTGATATCAATTTTTCTTGTCCTTTAAAATGCACATGATAACCTCTTTCAGTATCCAATGGAATTTTTTCTCCTAACTGATCTGTAAATTTTTTAGAGAAAGCTCCTGAAGCTACAACAGATTTTTCAAATTTATATTCCTCATTCTCTGATCTAATTATAGTTTCATCATTTTTAGACTGTTCAATACTTTTAATATTGGTTTGAATAAATTTTCCACCTCCATTTAAAAATAATTTAAAAATTTGTTTTAGTATTCCATGTGGATCTCTAGCGTGCATAGCGGACTCGTAGATAATCCCAGCATCAAAAACTGGTTTTAAATTAGGCTCTAATTCTAAAACTTCTTTTTGTGATAATAGTTTTTGTTTAATTCCAAGTTCATCACGAACTTTTATTTCTAAATTTCTACTTTTTAGATTTTTATTTGTCCAAATATAAATAATGCCTTTTTTTTCAACTAATCCATTCGTATCTATCTCTTGGAAAATTTCCTCATAGGCATCATTAGATAGACTTAGAATTTGATGCATATTTTTAGCAGTATGCATCATGGATTTCTTATTGCAGTTTTTTAAATAGTAAAAAAACCAATTTAACATTTTAGGTACGTAATTCCATTTTAAGGCTAAAGGACCATAAGAACTAAAGAGCATCTTTGGAACATCAAATAAAATATCGGGGCGATTGAGTTGTAAAACAGCGTAAGGTGAAAAGTGTCCAGCGTTTCCATATGAAGCTGGTTTAAAATCTTGAGATAAGGGATCTTGACGATCAAAAATTGTGACAGGGATTCCTTTTTTTATAAGTTGTAAACCTGTACAAACGCCTTGAATTCCAGAACCTATTATTCCAACTGATTTACATTTATAATTTTCCATTTGGAAATTATATTTCAATGTTCAAAAAAATAGTAGTGCGGTAGATTAGGCTAAGACCTCTTTATTAACAACTTCTGGTCTTTCCTCTGAATTTTCTGAAGGGTCTTTTTTATCTTTTTTCTTGAATAAGAAGTCACCTGTTAGTGTAGATTTAGTTTTATTTGTTTTTTTAATATAGCCATCTATGTCTGCACCGTTCTCAGTTTTTAAATTGTTTCCAAATTCAATATCACCTTTTACTGTCCCCGTTGAACCAATAACTACATTCTGGCCTGATACTTTTCCGTCAAGATGTCCGTGAATTTCAACATGATCACCTTCTATTGTGCCTGTGATAGACCCAGTTTCTCTTATTATAATCTCTTTGGAAAACACTGGACCTTTAATTAATCCAGCTACATCTATAGCACCTGAGCTATTAATGGTACCCTCAATGCTAACTGTTTCACTAACTAAAGATCTTTCTGAGTCTGTAAGTTTTTTTTTCTTATCGCCAAACATAATATTTTTCATAAATTAACCACCAAATTTCATATTATACAAGATGATAATAAAATCAAATTTGACCAAAATAGGTTTAATTAACTGGGGTATCTTTATAAATTTTACAGGACATTGCTATTCCCAAACCTAACATTATTGCCATCATTGAGGATCCTCCGTAAGACATAATAGGCAATGGAGATCCAACTATTGGAAGTAAACCTAATACCATCATCATATTAACGACAACATAAATGAAAAATGCCGTTGCAAAGCTGTAACAATATAATTTACCAAAGTTGCTTCGTGTCACGTTTCCAATTTTAACTATTCTCCAAACTATCAAAGCATAAAGCAATAAAATGAAAAGTGATCCAAAAAATCCAAATTCTTCAGAAAATAAGGTAAATATAAAATCGGTATGTTTTTCTGGCAAATAATCTAAATAACTTTGTGAACCTTGTAAAAAACCTTTTCCAAATAAGCCACCTGAACCAATAGCAATTTTGGATTGGATGATTTGGTATCCAGCACCAAGTGGATCTCTTTCAGGATTTAAGAAAGTTAATATTCTTGACTTCTGGTAAGGTTTTAAAAAAGAAACAGCAATTGGTAGTAAAGCAAGAAAAGCAAAACCAGAAATCGCAAAAAATTTAACCCTGACTCCAGCTAGCCAGGTTACTGCTACTCCACCAGCAGCAATTAATAAAGATGTTCCTAGATCAGGTTGTGTTGCTACCAAAATTATTGGTGAAATAAGTACTACAACAGGTAAAAATAGGTATCTGATCTGGTTTATATTTTCAATTGAAATTCTGTGATAATATTTAGCTAAAAATAAAATTAGTCCAATTTTCATTAATTCAGAAGGTTGAAGATTCATAAAGTACAAATCAAGCCATCGTTTTGAACCTGAAGAAGTCAAACCAAAATATTTTACTCCAAGTAATAAAATAAAAAATAAAATATAAATTAGATAGCTTTGGCTATGCCAAAATCTAATTTGTATAAATGAAACAACAAAAAACATTCCAAAAAAAACAAAGAATCTAAGAATATGGCTATTGGTATGATATTTAAATTCTCCTCCGTCAGTAGAATACATGGCTAAAATACTCACAAGTCCAAGTATAAAGATAGAGAAAACTAAAATGTAATCTATAGAAAGAATTTTATCTTTTAAACTAAGAGAGGATTGGATTGATCTTGCTCTAAACATTAGACAGACTCTCCAATTAGACTATTAATTTTTTTTCTTAATTCATGTCTTTCTAAAACTTTTTTAATAACTTTTTTTGCTATTGGAGCTGCAGTTTTCCCTCCTGATCCTCCATGTTCAACTAAAACACTTATAGCGTACTGAGGGTTATTGTAAGGAGCAAAAGCCACAAACAAAGCATGGTCTCGATCTTTATAAGGAAGACTTTCTTGTTTAACCTCCGCTTCTCGCTGTGCATCTGTAAATCTTTTTATTTGCGATGATCCTGTCTTGCCTGCAAATGTAAATTTTTTGTTTTCCCACCGATGACTATATGAGGTTCCTCCAGGTTCATTTGAAGATGAAAACATTGCATCTTTAATCAAATTTATATGCTCTTGATTTTTAAACAAAGGTTTTAATTCAAAATTAGAAAGCAAAAGATCTGAAGGTAACGGGTCATTTGGATTTTCGTTTTTATATTTGATATAATCTCTCAATCTATTGTTTTTTTCGTCAAAAATTATCCTTGGTTTAATCTCAAATCCTCCATTTGCAATTTGTGCTGTCATCAAACATAATTGCAAAGGTGTACTTTGAAAATAACCCTGTCCAATTCCAGAGTGAAGTGTCTCTCCAAGGTACCAATTTTGTCCAATAAACTTCCTCTTCCATTTAGTATTGGGAACAACTCCTGCTCTTTCCTCAATAAAGCCGTCTAGTGCTTTTTTCCCCAATCCGAATTTTTTTGCTGTTTCAGATAGACGATCAACTCCTAATTTTCTGGCGACTTCATAAAAATAAACATCACATGATCTTTGTATTCCTTTTCTCAAATTTACTATCCCATGACCATCCTTCTCCCAGCAGTGAAATTTTTCTCCATAAAGTTCAATTTTACCTTTGCATTTAAAAGTATCTAAAGGTTTAATAACTCCGTTTTCTAGAGCACTCAATGCAACCAATGTTTTGATAGTAGAACCCGGTGGGTATAATCCTGAAATTGTTTTGTTTGTTAAAGGTCTTAACTCATTTTTAATAAGACTATTCCAATAGTTTTTTTCTAAACCATGTACGAACTCATTTGGCTCAAAAGTAGGAGAAGATACCATAGATACTATATCTCCATTATATACATCCATTACACATACTGCTGCAGCCTTGTCTTTTAAAAGTTCATTTGTGTACTTTTGAACTTCAAAATCTAATGTAGTTTTGTAACTTTCTCCTGCTTGACCTTCGTTAATTTGAATTTGTTTTACTCTTTTTCCAAAAGCATTTACCTCATATCTTTGAAATCCTATTTTGCCAATGATCTTTTCATCAAGTTTTCTTTCTAGTCCAGTTTTTCCAACGCTCATACCAGGCACATGTAAATCTTTTAAGTATTTTTTCGTTTCAAGGTCTTTCACACTTACTTGTGAAACATAACCTAAGATATGCGCCGAG
>CACATS010000006.1 GCA_902535505.1 uncultured Pelagibacteraceae bacterium
ATAAAATCTTTTCCACTAAATCTTCAAAAGTTATTCCAGAATGGGCCGCGATCTCAGGCACTAAAGAAAGGCTTGTCATTCCTGGTTGTGTATTTAGTTCCAATATATAAAATTTATTTTTGTAAAATTTGAAATCAGTTCTTGTAACACCTCTGCACCCTAAGGCTTGATGTGCTTTTTTTGCTAATTTTAAAACTTTAGAGTAATTTTTTTGACTGAGTCTTGCTGGCATGATATGTTTTGTTTTTGCTGCTTTAGTATACTTTGCCTTATAATCATAAAATGATCTTTTTGGGACAAGTTCGATCGCGCCTAATGCTTTATTATTGATAACTGCAACTTGTATCTCCTGTCCTCCAATATACTTTTCAAACATTAATTGGTTGTACTTTCTGAATAGAAATTTTGAAGATCTACACAAACTTTTGAAATCTTTAATGATCATGACACCTAAACTTGAACCTTCATTAATTGGTTTAATAACCAAAGGAAAGCTAATTTTTTTTTTTATGACTAGCTGTTTTAAGTTTTTATTATTGTGGTCTTTTTTAGTCAACGAAAAATATTTTGGAGTTAAAATTTTACTTTTAATGAAAAGATTTTTTGAAACAATTTTATTCATTGAATTATATGAACTTATTACACCCGAGTGAGTATAAGGTATCTTTAAATATTCAAAATAGCTTTGAGCTATACCATCTTCCCCGCCTTTACCGTGTAACGCATTAAAGATTACATCTGTTTCATGTTTATTAATCAAATTAAGGTTTTTAAACTTTGGGTCAAATATTGAAACGTTGTATTTTTTTTTTTTTAGTGCTTTTGTACAAGCCTTACCACTAGCTAAACTTATTTGTCTCTCACCAGAATTTCCGCCAACTACTACTAAAATATTTTTAAATTTTCTTTTAATCACCAACTATTTTGATCTCTAACTCCAAATTAATTCCTGTTTTTTTGCTTACAGTTTCTCTAACTTTATTAATTAATTTTTCAATATCAGAGGCGTTTGCCTTCCCATTGTTTACAAAAAAATTACAGTGTTTTTTAGACACTTCAGCATCACCCTCTTTAAAAGTATCACATCCAGATTGTTTTATTAACTGCCAAGCTTTTTGATTATTGTTAAAATTTTTAAAGGTGCTTCCACATGTTTTAACTTGACTGGGTTGAGTAAGTTTTTTTTTATGAATCATATCGTTCTGTCTTTTTTCAATAATTTCTCTTAATTCTTTTTTTCCTTTTAATTTCACAGAAGTTATAATTAACTCATTTGGTAAATTTGATCCTCTATAAAAAAATTTAATTTCGTCTCTTTTAATTTCTTTTTCTTTACAACTTTTCAGATCAATAGCATTTATTGATACTAAAACTTCAGAAATATCATTTCCGTAACAACCGCTATTCATAATAATTGCTCCTCCCAAAGAGCCAGGTATGCATGAGAGAAATTCAAGATTTCCGATACCGTTATCTTTTGCAAAATTAGACACTTTTCGATCAAGCGCTGCGGCTCCGGCTTCTATAGTGTTTTGGTCAACTAATTTTATTTCCGAAAAGGGTGATCCAAGTTTAACAACAACTCCTTTTATCCCTTTGTCTCTTATAAGTAAATTAGAACCAGCACCAAGTATAGTTAACTTTAGTTTGTTTTGTTTGTTTTCCTCTAAAAATTTAATTAGTTGTTCTTTGTTTTTAGGTTTAAAAAAGTATTCTGCTGGGCCTCCTAAATTAAACCAACTGTAATTAGAAAGTTTTGTATTGTTAGAAATATTTTCACTAAATTTTTTGATTAGTTCTTGATTTGATCTCATATTGTCGTTTTAAGCTCCTTCATCCATTTTGAAATTGAACCTGCTCCCATTCCAATAATTATCTCGTTATAAAATAAATTCTTTTTTATAAATTGATTTAGATCATTTTGATTTTTAATAATAACAACTTGTGTCTTTGATAATTTAGAAATTGATTTAGCAAAATTATATTGGTTATACCTTTTGTTTTTTCTCTCTCCAGCTTCATATAAAGGACAAAGTAGAACTGTGTCTGAATTTTTAAATGATTTAGCAAACTCATTTTTTAAAGATAGCACTCTTGAATACCTATGAGGCTCAAAAACTGAAACTATCTTTTTATTTTTATGAACATTTTTAACTCCTTCTAAAATAGATCTTATTTCTGTTGGATGATGAGCATAGTCATCATAAAATTCATTATGATTTTTTGAAAATATTTTTGTCATTCTTCTTTGTACACCACTAAATTTTTTTAAAGACCTTTTTATAACATTTTTATTTACACCTAAATTAAGACATACAGATATGGCTGCGGCTGCATTTTGGACATTATGTTTTCCTAATAATTTTAAGTGAATATTTTTCAATTTCTTATTTTTTTTTTCTAGACTTTTATAACTTAAATCAAAAATAGAGTAACCTATTTTATATCTAATATTAGAAATTCGATAATGCGCATACTTGCTTTGACCATAAGTAAGAATGTTTTTATTTTTAATCCGATTAAGAATTTTTTTTACATTTTTATCATCTACACAAACTATTGCCTTTCCTGTGGGAGGTGTCTTTTCTATAAATCTTAAAAATGAATTTTCTAAATTTTTAAAATTTTTGTAGTAATCTAAATGCTCAAAATCAATATTTGTTACTACTGAATAATTTATGGGCAGTTTAAGAAAACTACCGTCGGACTCATCGGCTTCGAGTATAGCCCAATCTCCTTTTCCCAACCTTGCATTACTATTAAATGAATTTATAACACCTCCATTTATTATAGTTGGATCTAATTTTTGATCCGTCAAAATTTTTGAAACTAAAGAAGTTGTAGTTGTTTTCCCATGTGATCCTGTAATAATAATATTTTTTTTAAGAGAAACTATATCGGCTAAAATATCAGCTCTTGAATAGACAGGTATTTTTTTACTTTTAGCGTATTTGACTTCATTATTATTATTTTTAATTGCTGAAGATTTAACTAAAATTGTGGAATTTTTAATATTTTTTTTTGAATGACCTATGTAAATTTTTATTCCTGATTTTGAGCAAGTGGTAGTATTTTTATTTTTTTTTTGATCACTTCCCTGAATTCTAAAACCCATATTTTTCATTACGATGGCTAAACCACTCATTCCTATGCCTCCAATGCCTACAAAATGAATTAGTTCTTTTTGTCCAAGATTAATTTTTCTCATTTAAAATTTTATTCAATTCGTTATTGATATTCTCATAGACATGTTTGTCAGAATATTGTCTTTGATTAGTGCTTATTTCATTTAATTTTGACATATTTTCGTGTATTTCTTTTAAAAGCTTTGAAAGCTTATCGTTTAAATCTTTTTCCTCTACTAAAAATGATAAATTTTTACTTTTGTAAAAGTTAGCATTTTTTAATTGATGATCATCTACCGAGGATGGAAGTGGTATTGTTATAAAAGGAATATTTGCGTTTGTTAACTCAGCTAAAACGGATGAACCAGATCTAGTTATAGCTAAATTTACTTTTGAAAAGTATTTAACAAGATTTTCACTAAAATTAAATAATTCATGTTGGATATTACATTTGTCATAAAAAGAACTTAGTTCCCGATTTTGGTGAGGTAAACATTGTTGAATTATCCTAATTGATATTCCTATATCAGAACATTTTTTAAAAATTTTCGGTAAAATTTCTGCAAATATTTTTGCAGCCTGACTTCCTCCCAGAACAAGAATTTTGAGTTCCTTTTTTTTAATCCTTAAATTTAACGAAAAATTTATGATTTCTCTTTTAATAATATTTCCAACTTCGATAGTCTTAAAATTGTATTTTGAACTGATCCCTTCAAGTTTTTTATTAGAGACAAAAATTCTTTCAGCAAAAGGAAGTAATTTTTTATTTGCTCTTCCTATGATTAAATTATTTTCATAAATAATAAATTTAATTCTTAATATCGCTGCTGCAATACAAATCGGAAAAGATGCATATCCACCCATTCCAAAAATTATATGAGGCCGGTTGCACGATAAAAATATTAATGATCTTAATATTGAATATAAAATTAGCGATAAAGAAAATATTAATAAAACAACATTTTTTTTTATCAATGGTGATGAGGGAAAAACTAAAACGTTTTTTTTATCTGTCTCTTTAAAAAATTTATACCCCCTTTTGTCTGAAACGATTTTGACGTTGTAATTTTTTTTATTCAAAGCAGACGCTAAGTTAATACCAGGAAATACATGTCCTCCGGTTCCCCCAACAGCTATTAATGCTTCAATTTTTTTATTCATAAAGATTAATTTTATTTTTTGTATAATTCAAAATTATACCCGCAAGTATTGCGCTCCCAACTAAAGATGAGCCACCGTAACTCAAGAATGGAAGTGTCATTCCAGTAGTAGGTATTAAATTAGTATTCACTCCAACATGTATAAAAGTTTGAAATACTAATAAAGTTGCTAAACCACAAAGAGAAATTTTTACGAATTGATCTGTTTCATTAATACAATTTTTAATTATTTTAAACGAGATAAATAAAAATATTAGAATAATCATAATTGAAATTATCGATCCATATTCTTCAGAAATAATTGCAATGATATAATCAGTATGCGCTTCGGGCACTCTCTCTTTCAAAATTCCTTCTCCCATTCCTTGTCCCGTTAATCCACCAAGCTTTATAGCATCCAACGCCGAAGAGGATTGAAATTTATCACCTTTGGTTGGATCAATAAAAGATACTAAACGATCTAAAACATATCCAAATTTATCTGGCAGTAAAATTAATATTAAACTTAAAGAAATTATAAAAAGTGAAAAAAAACTTAAAATATAAATTAAACTCACACCAGATATAAATACAGTCGCTATCCAGCTTCCGACTAATAAAATAGATTGCCCAAGATCTGGCTGATCAATTAAAAGAATTATAACTGATGACAATAACAAGAAACTAAAAAAATATTTTATTTTTGAGTTTTCAAATTTTTCCAGAGTCAAAATCTTAACTGAAACTAAAATAAAAAATGGTTTTAAAATTTCAATAGGTTGTAATCTAAAAAAATAAAAATCTAACCATCTTTTTGCACCTTTAACTTCTACACCTATAAACGGTACTAATACTAAAAAAATAAATGACAAAGTGAATAAAGGTATAATCATTTTTTTCAAAGCGTGGGTACTTATAAATGAAATTAAAATCATAATAACCAATGCTATAAATGTAAAAATTAGATGTTTTGAAAAAAAAAAATAATAGTCTTTATTTAACCTTTCACCAGCTAACGATGAGGTTGATGAGAAAGAAAAAAATAATCCAAGAAAAAATAAAATTATAAATGAAACAAAAATTTTTTTATCAATATTTCGCCAATAATTTAATAAGTTTATTTTAAAAGTATTTTCTCGCATAAAACTTGCTAAGTCTTTTAAATTCCTCACCTCTTTTTTCAAAATTTAAGTATTGATCATAAGAAGCAGAAGAAGGGCTCAATAATATTGTGCTATTTTTTTTTTTCAAAGTCCGTATATCACTAAAAATTCTTAAAATTGATTTTCTAATTGTACCAGTTTCATAAAATTTAATTTTTCCTCTTATTTGTTTCTTAAAGAAATTCATATTTTTTCCAATTATGTAAGATCTAAGGATATTTTTTTTTAGGCCATTCAAAATAATCTTATCATTTTTCTTTGGCATTCCTCCGAGAATCCAAAAGATATTTTTTGAATTTTTTAATGCAAATTTTGTCGATTGAAATGAAGTTGCTTTTGAGTCGTTTATGAAAATACAATTTTTTCTTTTCATAAAAATCTCATACCGGTGCGGCAGGCCAACAAAAGTATTTAAGGAGTTTAAAAAAGACCTTTTTCTTATTTTAAAAAGTTTAGTTAATTCATAAACAAAAGACAAATTTTCATCATTCATATTAAGTTTCAAATAACTATTTTTTAACTTAGGTTTTAATTTGACGTATTGTTTCAAATTTGGGACTTTTAACTTTGCTGCAAATTTTTTTCTTTTGAATAAATATTTGAAATTTCTATTTACTATGGCAAACTGGTTTTTATCTTGATTTTCAAAAATTTTAAATTTAGAATTAATATAATTTTTCATATTTACGTGCCAATCAAGATGATCATTGGTGATATTCAATAAAATTGCATAATTTGGATGAATAAATTTTGAGTGTGAAAGTTGAAATGAGGAAGCTTCAATTATAATAATATTTTTTTTTTTAATCTTTAAACTTAGAACAGGAGCACCAATATTTCCGCCTAGAATTGGTTGAAAGTTATTTTTTTTAAGAACATGTGATAAAATTTTACAAGTCGTAGATTTTCCATTAGTTCCTGTGACTACAATACTTTTAGAAAATTCTCTTACTAAAAAAAAAAGATCTAGATCTGTAATTATTTTTTTTTGAAATTTTATTAGATTATTTTTATTTTTGGATTTCATTAAACTAACTCCTGGACTTAAAATTATATAATCTACATTATGTAAAGATTTGACTAAATTTGATGTTCTTTTGTTTTTGTATAAATTTTTATTGTGATCATCCCAAACCTTAAAGTTTCGTACATTATTTTTGACAAAAAAATTTACTACTGATTGACCTGTCAAGCCTAAACCGTAAATTAAAAACGAAAGATTTTTAAGATGTTTTTTGGATATCATTAATTATCTTAACTTCAATGTAGCTAAACCTACTAACGCAAGAATGATGGCAATTATCCAAAATCGAATTACAATAGTAGGCTCTGCCCAACCCTTTTTTTCAAAATGATGATGGATTGGTGCCATTTTAAAAATTCTTTTTCCGGTTAGTTTAAAAGATATAACTTGAATAATTACCGAAACTGTCTCTAAAACGAATAACCCTCCGATAATTGCTAACACTATCTCATGTTTTACTATTATCGCTATAGCTGCAAGAGACCCCCCTAAAGAAAGAGAACCCGTGTCGCCCATAAAAATTTTTGCAGGGGGTGCGTTATACCAAAGGAAACCTAAGCATGCTCCAACAATCGAGCCGCAAAAAATTGATAGTTCTCCAACGTCCGGAATGTATTGAATTTGTAGATATTCTGAAAAAATTGTATTCCCAACAACATATGAAATAAGTGTAAAGGAAAGTGCGACTAACATTACTGGTACTGTAGCTAAACCATCTAATCCGTCAGTTAAATTTACTGCGTTAGATGCTCCGATAATTATAAATAATGCAAAGGGAATAAAAAAAATTCCCATTTCAAAAATTAAATTTTTAAAAAAAGGAAAATAAAGATCAAATAGATACTCATGCGCAGAGTATTTTACCAAGATAAATAATGCCAAAGAACTAATTAGGAGTTGACCGGCAAATTTATACTTTGATTTTAAGCCACTTGAATTCATGTGCTTAATTTTCAGAGTATCATCGAGCAGACCGAGACCGCCAAGACTTAAAGATACAAATACTAACGTCCAAATATAAATATTATTTAAATCAGCCCAAAGTAAAGTGCTAAAGATAATTCCAATTATAATTATTACTCCACCCATAGTTGGGGTTCCAGATTTTTTAACAATATGATCAATAGGGCCATCTTGTCTAATTGGGCCTGTTATCATTTTTTCAGAGAAAATTTTTATTAAAGGTCCTCCAATTATAAAAACTATAATTAAGGAGGTCATTACTGCAAGACCTGTTCTAAAAGTTAAATACTTAAAAACATTAAAAAAAGAATATTGATCAATTAAAGAGGTAAAAAAATGAAATAGCATTAATAACCCTTTATAATTTTTTTAGCTAAATTGTTTAAACCAATAGCATTAGATCCTTTAATCATTAGGTAATCATTATTAGCTATAATGTTATTTAATGTAAAATCCACATCCTCTTCTTGTTGAAAAATGTTTCCACGCTTTTTTTTAATAAGATTTTTATATGTAGTAAGTGTATTCTCACCCTTAATAAAGACTTTATCTATATCTGAATTGTTAATAACTTTTGATAAATTTTTGTGCAACAATTCAGATTTTTTGCCTAGTTCAAGCATATCGCCTAAAATCAGATATTTTTTGAATTTTTCTTTTTGTATTGAGTGAAAGTTTTTAATTGCATTTTTAACTGAGAGGGGATTCGCATTATAGCTTTCATCAATTAACTTAAAATTCTTTTTATATCTTTTTACGTTGTAAATCTTTCCCCTTCCTTCAGATGGTTGAAATTTAACAAATCGAGAAGCTGACTCAAAAAAGTTCAAATCCAAAACTTTTAATAATGCTAGTGTTGCGAGAATATTGTATATATTAAGATTTTTTACTTTAATATTAAGAATTTGATCGCAAATTTTTAAAGTAAGCTTTTTATCTTTTTTATTTCGTTTGAAACTTACCAGATGAACATCAGATTTTTTACTTACTCCAAAAGAGATAACTTTTAAATTTTTTAATTTTGCCTTTTGTTTAAAATAATTAAAGTACTTATCATCACGGTTTAAAATTAAGGTTCCATTTTTTTTTATGTTGTTAATTATCTCACCTTTTGCTTTAGCAATACCATTCAAATTTTCAAAATTTTCAATATGTGCCTCTCCAATATTTGTTATGATACCTATGTTTGGCTTGACTAGTTTTGAAAGACGGTGAATTTCTCCTGCTTTACTCATTCCTATTTCAAAAACAGCAAATTGATGATTTGTATTTAATTCGGATAAACTTAAAGGAACTCCTAAATAGTTATTAAATGACTTAGGTGAACAAAAAGTCTTTCCAAATTTATCTAACTGATCTTTTATTAAATTTTTTAAAGAGGTCTTGCCTGCGCTTCCTGTAACCGCTATGATTTTTGCTTTAGATTTTTCTCTTTTTTGAGACGCAAAATGATTTAAAAAACTAAATTCATTATCAACTTTAATAATTTTTTTTTTAAATTTTTTAATATTTTTTGAAGTAACAATATATTTGCCTCCTTTTTTAAAAGCTTCAGAAATGAATTTTACTCCATCATTATTCTTCCCTTTAATTGTCAGAAAAATGTTATTTTTTTTTATTGTTCTTGAGTCTATTGATAACCCGTGAAAACATTTCACAACTTTTTTTCTCAATTTTTTTACTATTTCTCTATTTTGTTCAAAGTTGAGGCTTTGATTTGATATTTTTTTTTTATTTAATTTTAGATTTCTAATAATCTCTTTATCGGAAATATTGATAATCTTATTTTTATAGATTTGTTGATCTTCGTGACCCTTGCCTGCGATTAATATAACTTCATTAGGTTCTGAATTTTTAATTGCAGTTTTTATTGCTTTCGCTCTATTAGCAATGTTGAAGGATTTATTATTATTTATATTTTTTATAATTTCTCTCCTAATTTTTTCTGGTTTTTCGTTTCTAGGGTTATCATCAGTAACATAGATATTTTTGCAATGGGTGTTTGCTACTTTTGCCATTAATGGTCTTTTTTTAAGATCTCGATCTCCCCCGCATCCAAATACTAAAGATAAATCAGAGTTATAAGTATTTTTTAAAGATGTAATAGATTTTAATAATGCGTCGGGCGTATGTGCAAAATCTACAAAAACTCTTATATTGTTGGAAAACGTTTTTACTAGTTCCAGTCGTCCATTTACATCTTTTATTTTTTTTAAAGATCTAAAAATTAGTTTTTCATTTAAATTGCATTGTTTAGCTGCCTCAACAGCCATAGATAGATTTTTTTTTTGAAAATCATTAAATCTATTTCCAATTACTTTTTCTATTTTGTCTTTAGTTTTATTAATATCAATTAAGCGCAATGATCTCGATTTAGAAATTTTTTTTAAAATTGAATATTCCTGAATAGATTTGTCTAAAATAATTTTTTTTTTCGGTGAAATTACATTTTTAAATAGACGCATTTTTGCATTAAAATATGATTTCATTGTTTTATGATAGTCTAAATGATCTTGACTAAAATTAGTAAAAATACCTGCTTTTAAACTTAAATGTTCCAGTCTTTTCTGTTCTAAGCCATGACTTGACGCTTCAATTATAACATTATCTATTTTTTTTCTTTTTATATTATCAAGGGATTTATGTAGTAAAATTGTATCAGGCGATGTTAGATTTGATTTAATTATTTTTTCCCTAAGTTTAATCCCTAGTGTCCCTATCGATGCGACGGGAATTTTACTAAGTTTCAGGATCTGATAGAATAAATCCGCTACGGAAGTCTTTCCGTTTGTTCCAGTAACTGCAATTATATTTTTTGGTTTTAATTTATAATATTTTGACGAAATTTCACTTAATAGATATCTAATATCAGACGTTTTTAGAACTGCTATAGAATTGTTTTTATACCTACAATTTTTTGAGCAAATTATTAAAGATGCACCTCTGTAAATAGCTTCTTTTATAAAATTTTCACCATTATACTTATAGCCTTTAATTGCGAAAAAAATGAAATCCTTTTTTACTTTTTTACTGTTAGTTGCAAGGCCTCTAACTTGAATTTTTTTTTTTTCTTTAGGTAGATTTTTAATTAATGTTTTCAGCAACATAATGATTATTAAAATCTTTACTTTTTATGGCTAAAATTGGTCCAATTTTTTCTATAATTTTGCCAGCCACATACACTGAGTTCCAGCCTGCTTCATTCCTAGACCCTTTTATTTGCAATCCTCTATAATTATAAATTAAATCTTTAGCTATTTTTGGATTTTCAAGCATAACTAACAAAGCGTATTTTGGTTTTTGTGAAGGAAAAATAGATATAAAAGTATTCAAATTCTCATTTTTATTTTCATAATTTTGTGAAGTCCCAGTTTTTCCACCAACATTATAGCCGTCTACATCTGCTAAACTCGCAGTGCCATCTTTATCGGTAACGACTTTTCTCAAAATATTTACTATTTCAAGACTTGTTTTTTCTGAGATTAAACTTTTTGTTTTGTTTTTTTTTGTATTTTTTATCAAATTAGGCTTAATTATATTTCCACCGTTAGTTAATGATGCATATACTGTAACTGCTTGCAAAGGGGTGGTGGTAATTCCATGACCAAAAGAAACCGTTTCTAACTTACATTTATTCCACTTAAAATCTATTGGGTTGCCAACCTCCTCTAACTGTAAATCTGGGCTTTCAAGAATTTGCGAACTATCTATGAATCGTTTAAATTTTTCTTTACCGATCTTTCTTGCAATTAATAGAGTTCCGATGTTTGAGGATCTTATTAAGATATCCTCCACTGATAAATCTTTTGGAAATTCTTTAATATCTGAGATTTTATGATTAGAACAATTTATTGACCTTGGTATATTTGAGATAATTGTATTTGGTTTAACGATTTTGCTGTCTAAAGCTAATGCAACTGTAAAAGTTTTAAATATTGAACCGAGTTCGTATACTCCTTTTGTGATTTTATTAATATATTTTACATCATTTAAATCTTTTCTTAAATTTATATCAAAATTTGGAAGTGAAACTAAAGATAAAATTTCTCCAGTATTTATATCCATTAATAATGAGCCGCCACCAGTTGCTTGGAAGGTAATCAAAGCTCTATCTAATTCTTCACTTATTAAATGTTGTATATTTGTATCTAAAGTTAATTCTAATGGTTGATTTTTTAAATTTTTATTTTTTAATTCTTTATCAAAGTATTTTTCAACACCCGAAATCCCATAGTTGTCATAATCGACTTGTCCTATTACGTGACTAAATAATTTTGAGTGTGTATAAATTCTAGTTTGAAAAGGCTCAAAAATTATCCCCTTTTCACCTAGCGTCCATAATTTTTCTTTTTCAGATTGTGTAAGACGTTTTTTTAAGTAAAAATATTTACCTTTATCAAAGTTTTTTTCTATTAGTTTTATAGAAAGCTCAGGAAAATTTAACCTTAATTTAATTAAAAAATTTTCTTTATTTTTTATAAGTTTTGGGTTTACTGCTGCATGAAAAGATTTAACATTCCTAGATAATAAAATTCCGTTTCTATCAACAATATCACGTCTTAATAAATTAAATTTTTCAGAAATAGTATTTTGATCAATTAACTCTAGATCATTAAGTGATACATGAACAATACGTATGCTAAAAATTAATATTAACGAAAAAAAAAGAAAAAAAAGTAAATATAATCTATCTTGAAAAAAATTATTTTCTTTAAAATATTTATTTTTTTTATTTGTTTCTAAATAGTCCTCAAAATAAAAACTAATTTGATTTTTGTTAAAATTTTTATTTTTTTTGTATCTTTTTTTCATCTAAAGTTTTCTGCATTACATGTTGATTTTGAATATTTACAAAATTTTCCATACTTAGAAATATTTTTGAGTATTCCATATGGATATATTTTTTTATTCCTAAATGCTCTATTTTCTTTTCAATTATTGAGGGAGAAGTAAGATAATAATAATCTAATTGTGCTTCGTTAAAATTTCTTTCCTTTTGAGAAAAAGTTTTTGTTAAAATGTTAATTTTTTTTTCAAGTTCTCTTGTTTCATTTTTTATCGATGACGTTCCTATTAAAAGAAAGGAAAAAATTATAATTGAGATAAATATTTTAAATTTAGACATTTATTGCCTCAATATCTAAATACTTATTAAATTTTTTAATTAAATCATTTGGAAAAATAAATTTTTTATCACTTCTAGTTGCGTATCGTAATTTTGCAGATCGGGATGGGTTGTTTTTTTTTATCTCACTTTTGGATGGTTTTATAACTTTGCTCGAGTAGTTCTCAAATAAACAAAAACTATCGTTTTGAATTTCAGGCAAGTATCTAGAGGGTTTTGATCTATTTTTAGAAAAATTTTTAAAAAAATACTTTATAATTTTATCTTCAATGGAATGAAAACTTACAATTAATATTTTTCCTCCAGGTTTTAATATTTGAGACGCTTTTATTATCCCATTTATAAGCTCAGTGGTCTCTTTATTTACAAACATTCTAAGAGCTTGAAAAGTTTTTGTACTGGGATTAATTTTAGTTGAAAAATTCTTTTTTTTACTTTTTTTAATGATATCCACCAACTCATCTACTCTTGTAATTTCTTTTTCAACTCTAGCTTTTGCAATATTTCTAGCAATTTTTTTTGCATCTTTTTCCTCACCTAGTATTTTGATAATCAACATTAACTGGGACTCTGACAAATGATTGATTACATACTGTGCCGACTTATCTGTAAGTCCCATTGTCATATCTAATTTTTTTTTCGATTTAAACGAGAAACCTCTATTCAAGTTATTAAGTTGTATCGATGAAAGTCCGAGATCCAGAATAATAGTATCAACATTCTCCTGTTTTAAGACTGTTTCCATTTGACTAAATCTCAATTGATAAAATTGAAATCTATTTTTAAACTTTTTTTTAAATTTATTTGCAATTGAAATAACATTAGAATCTCTGTCAATGGCTATTACCTTTGTATTTCGGAATTGAAGTAATGCCTTTGAATAACCACCGCCACCAAAAGTGCAATCTACAAATAAACCACCTTTTTTTGGATTAGAAATTTGGATTATTTCACTCAACATCACTGGAAAATGGGAAAATTCCAGTGATGAGTTTTTTGAGTTCATTAATCTTCAAATTTATCATTAAAATTTTTGTCTTCTTAAGAAAGCAGGAATTTCAAAGTCTTCATCCTCGCTTGTGTCTTGGTCAAAAAGCTGCTCTGAACTATTTGTTTCATTAGCATCCTTATTTTCTAAATCCTCATGTGGTTGATCGTCTGAAAAAAGTTTTGGCGTATATTCCTCTTCGTTTGTAGCCCCAAATTGATTATCATTTTCATGAGTGAAGTTATCGTCTTTAGTTTCATGATTATTTTCCATATAGGAAGCACTTTCAATCGAGACTCCAGTCGGAATATCATCGATATTATTTTGACTCAATAAAGCTTCCTCTTTTATCTTATTTTCCTCATTGCTCTCAAAACTATCGATAAGTGCGCTTTGATCTTCGCTATTTTTTATTTCATAATTTTCATCAAGTTTCAAAGCTGTTGCTCCATCAATAGAATTAACAATATTAGGTTCAAGATTGCTTTTTGAAAATAAATTATCTGGAAAATTATTTCTTCCATTAGATCCACTCACAACATTTAAAACTGGCTTTTGATCAGGTGATAAAGTAGACCCTCTTAAAGATGTAGCAACAATTGAAACTCTTATTTTGCCATTCATATTTTCATCTTTTATTGCACCAAATATCAACTCAGCTTCGGGATCAACTTCAGCTCTTATCTTGTTTACTGCAGCGTCAACTTCAAAAAGTTTGATGTCACTTCCTCCAGTGATATTTACAAGTAAACCTTTCGCACCTTGTAGTGTATATTCATCAATTAAAGGATTGTTTAAAGCTAACTCAGTTGCTGCCATTGCTCTATTTTCTCCCTCTGCCTCTCCAGTCCCCATCATAGCTTTACCGCTAGAACTCATCACTGTCTCTACATCGGCGAAATCAAGATTGATCATACCAGGTCTAACCATCAGATCAGTAATACTTTGAACTCCATGTTTCAATACATCGTTAGACAAACTAAATGACTCTTCAAAACCTGTTGACTCATTTGCTATTTTAAAAAGATTTTGATTTGGAACTACTATAGCAGTGTCTAAATATCTCTTAAGTTCCTCTAGACCAGCAACTGCTCTCCTCATCCTTTTTGGTCCTTCATAAGAAAAAGGTAAAGTAGTAACTCCAACTGTTAAAATATTCATTTCTCTGGCTGCTCGAGCTATTACATGTGAAGCACCTGTACCGGTACCACCTCCCATACCTGATGCTATAAATACCATATTGCTTCCTTGAATATAATTTACAATTTCGTTTATTGACTCATCTGCTGCAGCTTGCCCAATATCATGTTTAGCGCCTGCACCAAGTCCTTTTGTTAAGTTCATTCCTATTTGAATTTTTGCGTGAGCTTTACTCATTTTAAGGTCTTGAGCATCAGTATTCACTGCAACAAATTCCACTCCTTGCATGCCTGCTTCGATCATAGCATTAATGGCATTTCCTCCCGCTCCACCAACTCCAATAACTAGAATTCTCGGTTTAAGTTCTCTGAGTTCTCCGCCTCCAACGTTTATAGTCATAGCAACCTCCTTTTATTTATTTTCCCATTTTAAGTTAGATCTATTTTGAAAAGCTTTTTTTCTCGCAAGTGATTTGAACTTATCAAAATTTGTTGGTTCCCAAATTTGAAATGTTCTTCCAAGTCCAACAAACAATACATTGTTTCTTATTTTCGCATGATTAAGCAATTTTTCTGATATAGAAACTCTTCCTTCCGTATCGAATTGATGACTTTCACTTTCAGATAAAACTGAGGTTGCAAAATAGTCTCTTTTTTCCTCAAAAGGATTGAGAGAATCTATTGTACTTGATAACTTTTCAATTCGATCTTGTGAACAAGCTTCTAAAGCAGAATGATTAAATGAAGGATAGCTTATGAAACCATTATATCCTAGTGTATTTAAATAAGATCTAAAAGTTGCTGGCACCGAAACCCGACCTTTCTTGTCTATTTTGTTCTCGAAACTTGATAAAAACATATTTTTTAAAATATTCTTTTTTATTATAATTTTTCAAATTACCCTCCATTATGGGATTATTTGGGATAGTATGGGTTTTTAGAAAATAGTCAATAAGATTGTATTGAAATTAAAGGTACAAAAGTAGAACAATTTCAAAGGAATTTGCTAGATAGTCTGTAAGCCGGGTTCTGTCATTAAAGATGTCATTTATCTAGGCTTAAATTCACATCTAAGCTCAAGCGGTTCACCCAGAGGACTAACTAAAGACAGTTTTTTGCTTTAAGCGCCTCATCCTCTCTATTTGACCTTGCTCCCAGTGGGGTTTGCCTTGCGTTTTTTGTTACCAAAAAACCGGTGAGCTCTTACCTCGCCGTTTCACCCTTGCCTTGATTAGGCGGTTTATTTTCTGTGGCACTATCCCTGAAGTCACCTTCGCCAGCAATTAACTGGCACTGTGTCTTTATGGAGCCCGGACTTTCCTCTACTAAAAAAATTAATAGTGACAATCCAACTATCTAGCATGAAATTCTTAGCCAAAATTTAAGGCTTTTTCAAGATTTTATAGTTAGTAGCTAAATAATAGCTAATTTTAAGGGTTTTTTGATCTAAGTTTCCGGTAACCCTCTTAGGCAAAAATCTAAGCTGGAATGCTTTAATGATCTTTTTATCCTTTTTTATCGTTCTTTTCTTTAATGAAAAATATCTGTAACCGAATTTATAAATATTTTTAAAAAAATTATATCTTTTTTTATTTTTTTGAGGCTTTATGTTTTGAAGCTTTTCTTTATACCATACGCCTAAATTGTATTTACTCAATTTTTTCCATGGGAAGTGTTCGCCCGGATCGACTTTTCTAAGTGGAGCTATATCGGAATGACCAAGAAAATGTTCATCTTTAATTTTATACTTTTTTTTAAGAAATTTACATAATCTTATTAAACTCTTAATTTGAATATTAGAAAATTTTTGATAACCGAATTCATATCCTTTATTTTCTAGCTCAATGCCAATGGAATATCGATTTAAATTAGTAAAATTTTTCCATCTGGACTTTCCTGCATGCCAAGCTATCTTCAACTCGTTAACCATCTTAGTAATTTGGCCTTTTCTGTTTATTAAGTAATGAGCGCTTACTTTGTTTTTGGGATCTTTTAGTCTTTCAATTGATTCAATTTCTGATTGCATTCCAGTGTAATGAATGATTACAAACTTAATATCTTTATGTTTTCTAGTTTTTTTGGAGTAATTTGGCGATAAATCAATTTTATTTCTCATTATTAAGACAATTAGACCTAAATCATAACAAAATTCAAACTTTTTTAAGCTACAATTTTTATAGCATATATCGTAAATTTATATATATAGCTTATCTAATGGCTTCAAAAAAAATAATTAAATTACTGTGCTTGTTCTTAATAATTTCAAGCATGTCATCAAAAATATATGCAGCTGAGGAATGTTTCGAAAAGGCAAGCAGGTCCGTCTTTAAATTTAATATGTTTTTAGATGATGTGATTATTGAGCCTATTGCTAAAGGTTATAACAATCTACCTAAACCAATTAAAGTTGGAACAGGCAATTTCACGAGAAATATTTCAACCCTATTAACAATTCCTGCATCTTTGCTTCAAGGGAATTTTAACCAATTCGCACATTCAACTGGAAGTATATTAGTGAACTCTACGGTTGGAATTTTAGGATTTTTAAATCCGGCTGAAAAGATGGGATTAAAATCTAGCAAAGAGGACTTTGGTCAGACTTTAGGTTCTTATGGTTTAGGTACAGGATGTTACTTTGTGCTACCAATTTTAGGTCCTACCACTGTAAGAGACTCTATTGGCTTAGTAGTTGATAGTTATTTAGATCCTTTTGCACATATTACAATAAGAGAAAAAGAATTATTGAGTATCTCTGGAAACAATTTAGATTACTATTCTGTTAAAGGGGCTACTGCGGTTGATTTTAGATCAAATAATATAAAAAATTTTGATAGTTTGGAAAAAAACTCATTAGATCTCTATTCATCTTTTAAAAGTGTTTATTTACAAGATAGATCAAACAAAATTAAAAATTCTCCTGATGATCAGGACGATTGGGGCAACTTAGAAAACTAAAATTTTAAGATGAAAAGGCTCAAAGTTTTTCTAACTTCTATATTTTTAATAATAAATAGCCCTCTATTTGCTTACAGTTCTGACCCTAAAGAGTTCGTTCAAGAATTAGTAACTGATGCAATTGAAAAATTATCTGATAAAAATTTGACAAAAGATGAAAAATCCAAATTTGTTGAAAAGGTTGCAATAGAAAATGTTGATATTAAAGCGTTAGGTCTTTATACGCTTGGTGAATTAAGAAAATCGTCAAACGAAAGTGACCTAATTAGGTATCAAATGGCATTTGAAAAATATTTTCTTAAAAGTTTGACATCAAGACTTACAGATTACTCCTCTAACAGATTTGAAGTCGTTGACTCAGAAAAAAAAAGTGCTACTTATACAATAGTAAAATCGATTATTAATCCTAAAGATGGAAGCCCTGAAATTAAAATTGATTGGAGAGTATATACAAAAAACCCTGAAAAACCTCTTATAAGAGATTTAATCGTAGAAGGTTTAAGTTTAGCAAGAACGCAAAAAGAAGAATTTGCATCCATTCTTGGCTCTAATGATAATGATATTAGAGTATTAATTAGTAAGTTGAATGAATTTGTAAATAATTAATTTTTTTCTTAATTTTAATAAATCGCTTGATACTAATTCTAAGTTATGAGAATAATTTTTCATTAATTTTAAATTTAAAAAAAATGCGAAAAATTGTAAAATTTTCAAAATCTTATAAGAACTTAATTTCAATTAAAGAGGATTTCTATAAAAATAATATTATAAATTTAAAAAATCAAACTAGGATAAATCAAGAATATAAAAAAAATCCAATCAGAAGTTTATGTAAAAATTGTCATAAAAAAACATTACATAAATTTATTAAGAGTTTTTCTATAGAATACTCTATTTGTTCAAAATGCTCACATTTAAATGGGAAATACGAAGATACAAAGAAATTTAATAAAAAATTATATTCATCAAATCAAGGGAAGAATTATTCAAGAAATTACTTAAAAAACTATTCATCAAGAGTAAAAAATATTTATATCCCAAAAGTTGATTTTTTAAAAAGTGTTGTAAGGAAAAAAATTCAATTAATGGATATAGGATGTGGGGGCGGACATTTTTTGAAAGCTCTTGAAATGAGAAAAATAAATGCAGTAGGATACGAAACTTCAAGAACTCTTTATAATTTAGGAAAGAGCCAATTAAAAAAAAATAAAATTTATAATTCGACTTTTTCTGACATAAATAAAATAGTAGAAAAAAATGTAAATTTTAATACAGTATCTTTATTAGAAGTGCTCGAGCATTTAACTGACCCACATTCATTACTTATGGCTTTTAAAAAAAGCAAAGCAGAATTCTTATATATATCTGTACCAACATTTTCTTTAAGTGTATTTCTTGAGAATTCTTTCACTGGAGTATTCCCAAGACAATTATCTGGTGGTCATACTCATCTTTTCACAGAAAAATCTATCAAATTTACTGCAAAAAAATATAATCTGATTATTGTTGGTGAATGGTGGTTTGGAACCGACATTGCTGATCTCTATAGAAGTTTAATTAATACGGGCAAAATATTAAATAAGAAAATTTATTTAAATGAAATAAACAATAAATTATTCAGTGTTCTTGACGATCTTCAGTCTGTTTTAGACAATAATAAAATTTGTTCGGAAGTTCATTTAATTTTAAAAAAAAAGTGAATTCAAACGGTGGGCCCGCCAGGACTCGAACCTGGGACCAATACATTATGAGTGTACTGCTCTAACCAACTGAGCTACAGGCCCTTGGAATAAACTTAATATATATAAGGGATTTATATAAAACTCAAATCAAGAATTTCAATCTATAGTAGGTAAGTGTGAACGTTTGTTGCCCTTTGTGTAGTCTTTGGTTGGCATAATTGGTGGCATAAAATTCTATAAACTTTTGATCAGTGTACTGTTCTTATTGTAATTTATAATCGGTTTCCAGTAGACAAAAATAATTACAATTGCTAATTTTTTTTAAAAATTAATCATTAATGAAATATTTAATTGGAATAATAGCTATAATAATTTCAATAGTTGCGTTTAATAACTATAAAGAAAAACAAAAAATAATTTTAAAAAAAAATTTGACTTGTATTGAATTTTTGAATGCAAATTCTATAGATTGCTTAGACTCTCCTTTTGCATATGTTAGAAAAAAAGCAAAAGAAAAAGCTATTAGGGATTTAGATAAATTTAAAAAGGATTTAATTAAGATGAATAATGAACTCAACAATTATATCTCTCAAAAAAAGTTGAAAGAAAGCGACTACCAAATAAAATCCTGGAATGAGTTAGATGCTTTAAACATTATTGTAAAAAATCAGAGTAACGATAAATTACCGTTGTATGATAAAAAAATAGTGGTTTTGGGAAAATTAACAGGTTGTATTTCCCCTGGTATGCTTAAAGGAGATTTAAAATATTATTTCTGTACAGCAAATCTTAAAAAAAATGAGGATTACAGAGAAACAGTTGTAATAAATAATATTAATAATTTGCCTGAATTAAAAAGAATTTTCGATAAATTATCAAAGTTAGGTTTAAAACGTGAAGGATTGTTTATATCTGATATAGATATTTATGATATGCAAGTGTATGGAAAAATAACAAAAATAGATTTTATAAAAAATCATATGGATATAGATTATATAAAATTTTTTCCAAGACTTGTGTCTGACAAAGAAATTAGAGATATGTTAGAGAATAAGATTTTTTGGTCTGATTGGAATAAAGTGAAAGAATTTCAAAAATTAAAATCTTTGTAATAATTATGAAATTTATAATATTATTTTTTTTTACAGTATGTTTTTTAATTATAACTATTTATGAAACCCCATCTCTCGCACACTCAGGGGGGCTAAATCAAGATGGGTGTCATAATAATAGAAAAACTGGTGGATACCATTGTCATAGAGGTTCATCTAATAAGACATCGTCTCCTTTTATAAATAAAAGATACGATTGCAGAATTACTTTAGGAGACCAATATTATGATTTTAATCCTGCAAATACGAAAAGTCTTAATTTAAACTTTAATGCGAATGATGGAAAATTAAAACTAAGTTGTAAATGAAACTAATTTATATCCAATTGAGATATTACTTTTATATTTTCAAATTCTCTACTCTTAAAATAGTCTTTCCAAAGCTCTTTTAGTGAACGATCAATTTCTTTATTTGTTTCGTATCTATTGTTGAGATAGATAATTTTTAAGTTAACATTTTTTCCTTTAGGTGCAGTTGCTGTAAGATAATCTTTATCACTTAAATTATTCATAAAAGTATTAAAATTAGGACATTTTGCATTTGAAGAAGATGCATTACAAGCTTTGTAAAAAGAAAGTCTTTCAGAATGCTGCATTAAGTCGGAAACTAAAATTATGTCTCTTCTTCCATGTTTGTCATCAAAGTCTGATTTAGGATTTTGAAATATATATGCAATTGTTTCATAAATAAAACTATTGTTTGAGCTTTTTTTATTTTTAAAAATTGATCCATGAAGTTTATTGGCATCAGTAAAAAAATCGTTTGAAAATTTTTCTAATACTTTAACATTTTCTCTAAATGAGGCAGCTTCATTTGGTCTAAACCTTTTGTTACCTGTTTTTGGTCTACATTTTGAAAATTTAAATACTTGTTCTTGGGGTTTGTTGTTATCAATCAGTAAATAAGAGAATTTAGTAAATGGATTATAACTTGTATAAAATTCCTCAGAGAATACCTGATCTTTAATAAAATCAATTTGGGGTTTTTGCAAATCTGAAGTCAGATCTATAACCACTATAACATGACCAAATTTAGCACCACTTTTATCGCAGTAAGACTTCATGTTTAACTCCTTAGGAATGTTAGGATAGTCATCTGCAAAGGTTGTGCCTGAAAAAAATAGGATAGTTGCTAAAATGGTTAAAAATTTAGTGAGTATTAAATTTTTCATTAAACTCTCTTTGTCTGTCTTCTGTTAATTTAACTAAATCTTCAAATTCTTTCTCTACAAATTTAAACTTGTCTTCTATCCAATCAGCCATATCAATTTTTTTCTTTTCTCTTGACTGATCGTCCATATAGTGAAATGCAACATCAGTAAAAACTGATTTAGGGTCTCTAATTAAATCTGATACTTTGAAATCTTTTTTAAAATAATTTGGGGCATCAGTTTTTCTAACTCTTTTATTTTCCGCTCTATATTCATTTATTATGTGTTTGCCTTTTTCCTCAACATCCTGAACTTTTTGCTGATATCCAATAAATTCTTTTTGTATTAGGTTTGTGTTACTATCCCAGTTGTTAAGTTCTGTGTTAAGTATTCTATCTTTTGTTCTTTGAAGATCATTATTACCCTGGTCTAATAATTGTTTTACTCTTTCTGCAAATAAATGTTTCTCTTTTTTAATTAAGTCATCATATTTATCAGCTTTCTGTCCAGTTTTTCCATACCCAGGATAGGTGTCATTATAAAAGAAGCCGTCTAAAAGAGATAAGAATGCAAATGAAATTCCTAAAAAAGTTAAAACTAATCCTGTAAATCCGAAATCAACATTCCAAGGAGCAACTGCTCCATTTATTAAATTTTCTACTTCTCCATCACTTAGTTTCTGGATATTTTCATCTACAGCATATAATTTATCAAATGCTTCTTTTGAAAGGGATCTATAAGCTCCTAGGCAAGAATTTAAATAAACGATGAACAATAAAAATAGTGAAGATAGAAGTCCAAAAGCAATTTTTTTGGATTTTTCTAAGTGCGTAAGATTTTTACAAATATAATATCCAACAATAAAAGATATAAAAACATTAATAAATGCAATTGTTGCTGCAAGAGCAAATCCTTCCGCTTGACCACCCACTAATGCTCCACTAAGTAAAGTTGAATTAGCAACAACTTCAATCACAAGCAAAAATAGTACTAATCCAAAAGCCTTTATTGTATTACTAGTTTTAGCAAAGTTAGGTTCACGAATTCTTTGATGTTGTCTTTGAAAAGCTCTTTTTTCCTCAGTAAAAGTATCAAAACTATTTTTATAGTCTCCAAGAGTCATTGCTGTTTTTCCACTTAGCGCGTCAAAATTTAATTTTAATTTATCGTAAAGTGGTTCAAAATGGTTTTGTTTAAGATAACTTGAAAGTTCGTTTTGCTTTTCCTCTATATTTTTCAAAAATGATCTTAACTTATGGATGTGTCTTTCTATAAAGGTATCGCACTCTTGTTTTATCTCATTCTCAGCTACAGTAAAAGATTCAGCATTTGTTGGTGGAACGTTTCCGCCGCCATCTCTTTTTGCTTTAGCTGTAATATCGTGTTTTTTTTCTAACGCTGCTATGTTGAATTCTTCCCAACTAAAGACATCAGTAATTTTTTGCATATTCTGATTAAACTAGAATGTTAATTTTTAGTCAAGTAAAGGAAATAAAAATTTATAATCAATTTGAACAAAGAATTATGTATTTTTAGAAGTTTATATTACCTTTTTTAAAATTAAGTTCAGCCCCTCTAAATGGTAACATCTGTTTCCGAAATTTAAAGCTTTTATCTCTCCTTTTTTAGACATCCAGATTCTTGGATATTCATTTTTGTAATCTTTTATAACTTTTTCTACTTTCCATTCATCATACATATACCTATATAAATCTTTCTCATCGGAACATTTAATCCATGCAGGGTCTTCTGAAAAAAATATTGCTATTGTAATGATTAAAGAAAAGAGAGATAAAAAAAAGATTTTAAGTATTTTTTTCATTACTGTTTGTAAATATTTAATGTCAAAAGTTGGCATATAGTTGGCATATGCTTGGCAGAAGAATAAAAAAATTTTAATAGTCAAAACCTATTGGTATTGGTAAGTTATTCTTGTGTTTTAGATGAATGAAGAAGAACGAAAAATTATGAGTGTATTGCTCTAATCAACTGAGCTACAGGCCCTTAATATATACTTACATTAGAAACAATTACTTTTCTAGAAAACTTTTTAATTGTTTAGATCTACTAGGATGTTTTAACTTTCTGAGTGCTTTTGCTTCAATTTGTCTAATACGTTCTCTGGTAACAGAAAACTGTAACCCTACCTCCTCTAAAGTGTGGTCTGTGTTCATTCCAATCCCAAATCTCATTCTCAAAACTCTTTCTTCTCTAGGAGTAAGTGATGCTAATATTTTAGTAGTCGACTCACTTAAGTTAGATTGTATTGCTGTATCTAAGGGCTGTAACGCATTTTTATCTTCAATGAAATCTCCTAAACTACTGTCTTCTTCATCACCTACTGGGGTTTCTAATGAAACAGGCTCTTTAGCAATTTTCAAAACCTTTCTTACTTTTTCAAGTGGCATGGCAAGTTTTTTTGATAATTCCTCTGGGGTAGGTTCTCTTCCAAACTCACTCATAATTTGTCGCTGTGTTCTTACTATCTTATTAATTGTTTCTATCATGTGAACTGGAATTCTGATTGTCCTTGCTTGATCAGCGATTGATCTTGTAATAGCCTGTCTAATCCACCAAGTAGCATACGTAGAAAATTTGTATCCCCTTCTATATTCAAATTTGTCTACAGCTTTCATTAAACCGATATTTCCCTCTTGAATTAAATCCAAAAATTGCAAACCACGATTAGTGTATTTTTTAGCGATTGATATAACTAACCTTAAATTTGCTTCTACCATCTCTTTCTTTGCAATTCTTGACTCTCTTTCTCCCTTCTGAATTCGACTTACAAGTTTTTTAAATTCTCCAACTGATAGGCCAATTTTTTTACTAAATTCAACAAGCCTATCTTTTATTTCAGCAAAATCTTTTTTGTATTTTTTAAAAAATGTCTTCCAAGTTTGATTTTCTTTTAAAAAAGACTCAAACTTAGGATTGATCTCGTTTCCAATATAATATTTTAAAAATTCTTCTCGAGATATTTTATTATCCATTGCTAGTCTAAGTAAAACACCTTCTAGAGAAACTATCTTTTTATTTTCTTTATAGTGAGCTTGAACTAATTCTTCTACAACATGAGGAGCTAGTTGAAGGTTTTTAAAATTATCAACTAAGATTTCTTGTATTTTTTTAAAATTTTTGTTTTTCGAAACGGATAATTCTTTTGAGTCAAGTAAACACTCAAGTTTTTCAATTTGATACTTCTGTAATTTTGAGTAATTCTTATTTAATGAGTCTAATATAGATATAATTTTAGGTTTAATTTCTTCCTCCATTTTTGCTAAAGAAACGTTAAATTCATCATCTTCTGATGGTGTGTTTTCTTGATCATTTTTTTTGATCTCATCATCATTGTTTTCTTTTGCTTTTTTCGATTGCTCTTTTAATTTTTTATTTACTTTAAAATCGTCGTTATCAGATTGAGATTCGAAATCCTCATAAGTAGAGTCGATATCAATTATATCTCGAACTAAAAGTTGCTGAGTTTCAATTTGTTCTTTCCACTCATAAATTTTTTTACCGACTATTGGGCTTTGGGTGAGAGCATTTATCATTACATCTTTACCCGCTTCTATTCTTTTCGCAATTGCTATTTCGCCCTCTCTTGATAATAGCTCAACTCCGCCCATTTCTCTAAGATACATTCTAATAGGATCATCGCTTTTATCTGAAGTTTTTTCCTCGGTTGCGGCAGTAGTTTCTTTCTTTTTATTAGATTGATATTGTGATTTTTTCTCAACTAAAGTAATTTTGTAATCTACAAGAATTATAAAAGCTTTTTCTAAATTTTCTTGAGTGCCATTTCTTTTCCCCAAAGATTTACCTAGTTCTTCATAGGTAATAAATCCTCTGTGTTTTCCTTTATCTAAAAGTCTCTCAAATGATTTTGTAATAATTTTTTCAGCCATATTAGAAATGTGGAATATATATAATGACTGTTAGAAAAAAATCTATCTTTTTTTTTAATCACTATTTAGCTGGCTTTTAAGCTTAATTAACTCAGAGTAAGAATGTTCGTCAAGATTATTAGACAATTTTTTTTCTAGAGATTCTATTTTCCTTAGGTATTTTTGCTCTTTAAAATCATTGATAAACTCATCTAGCAAATTCAAAATTTCTTCCTCTTCTTTACCTTTAACAATAAGTTGGATATTGGAGTTTTCTCTAATCTCTGTGATTAAATTTTTATAATCTTGCTCTATCTGAGTTCTGACAGTAGATTCATCATTTTTCAAATTGTAGGCAGAAATAATGGTCTTTTTTAAACTTTCATTTTTTTCACACACAAATTCTATCTGGGATAGTTCGTCTAGTCTTTTGGATGAAATATTAAAATAATTTAAAATTAAAAATAAAATAGAAAACTCTATAACTTGGGATTTGGAGAGATTTTTTCTTTTTTGATGTAGCAATTTTGTTTCTTTCAAAATTTGAAAGTTTTTTTTACTTTTGAAATTAAAAAAACTATTATTTTTTTTGTAAGCTTGATTTGGAGTTAGTCTATTGAGTTTTTCAAGAAAATCCTCTAGCACATACTTTTTAAGTGTCTCGTCTCTAATCGAATAAGAAAGTTTTTTAATTTCTTTTTCAAATTTTGAAATTTCGAAAGGGTTTTTTTTATCAATCTTATTCAAATAACAATTCCATAAAAAATCTTGGATAATTTCTTTTTTTTCTAATAATTTTATAAATAGCTCTTTACCATTTTCTCTGACAAATTCGTCAGGATCTTTTCCGTGAGGAATCGTAGAGAAAAAAATTTTATTTTTTTCATTAATAAATGGAAAAAGTTTTTCTGCTATTTTTAAAGCAGCGTTTTGCCCACTAGGATCACCGTCTAAACAAATTGTAGGATTTGGAAAAAATTTCCAAATCAAATCTATTTGTCTTTCAGTTAATGCAGTTCCGGAATTAGAAATAACATTTTTTATACCAAAGGCATAAAGGCTTACGACATCCATGTACCCTTCAACGATTAAAACATTATCAGTCTCTGATCTTAAATTTTTTGCTTTATCCAAATTAAAAATCATATTTCCTTTTTTATAAAATTCAGTTTCTGGTGAATTTATATATTTTGCTAATTTACTATCTCGAATAATTCTTCCGCCAAAAGCGATGGTTTCCCCTGAAATATTATTAATAGGAAAAAATTATTCTAGAGTTGAACCTATCAATAAATTTTTCAGTTTTGTCACTTTTGTAATAAAGACCTGTTAAGCTTATTTCCTCTTCAGTATATTTTTTTAACAAATCTTCATAGAAATTATTTTTTCCAAGGTACAAATCCAATTTTAAATTCTTCAATAATACTTTTCTTTAATCCTCTTTTTAATAAATAATTAAGTGGTTCTTGATTATTTGCTTGAAATAATTTTTTACTTGCGAAATCGGTGTAATCTGTAAAAATTTGTTTGTATTTTTGAAATCTTAAATCCTTTTTTTTTATCGAAATTTGAAAATCTATAAGGTTGCATACCGGCCTCGGCAGCTAAAATCTTAACTGCTTCTCCAAAGCCAACTGATTTTGTTTTCATCAAAAAATCAAATATATTTCCATGCTCACCTGTACTAAAACAGTGATAAAATTCTTTATCATCATTTACAGTAAAAGATGGGGTTTTTTCATTTTTAAATGGCGAAAGTCCAACAAATTCTTTACCTCTTTTTTTTTAAGTTGAACGGTTTTTCCAACCACGTGTGAAACTTTTAATCTTAATTTAATTTCATTAAGATATTCTTTTGGATATTTCATGATTAGTTTAGTAGCCCTTTTAAAATTGAACTTACTTTAGAAAAATCTAAACTATCTGCGTGTTTAGATTTTAAAACACCCATTATTTTTCCCATATCTTTCATTGATGTAGCATTTACGGATTTGATAATTTCTAAGCATATTTTTTTTGTTTCTTCCTCGCTTAATTGATTTGGTAAAAATTTATTTATAACTTCAATTTCATTAATTTCACTCTCTAGCAGCTCAGTACGCCCCGCTTTTTTGTAAACATCACACGACTCTTTTCTTTGCTTTACCATCTTCTTAAGTAATGAAATGATGTCTCCATCCTTGATGTCTTTTTTGTCCCTTTGAACGTCCTGCGATTTCTGCGTCTTTTATAGCTGAAACTATTAGTCTTAAGGTTGGGTAAGTTTTTTTATCTTTTGATTTAAGTGCTTCATTAAGCTTTTCTTCAATTAGTTTTTTAAGTGACATAATGAAATATTTTAATCACAATTCTTATACAAAATAAAAAGAACTTTCTTGACGATTTTAATTCTATTTCATATGTTGCGCAAAATCATGTTTATAAGTTTTTTACTTTAACTCATGAGTTGTATTTGAAGAAGATTGATCAAAAAATAAACTCAAAAAAAAATCTTAATAAGATCGACTCCACTGCTATTTTAGCACTGCAAAAGGTGGTGTAGTTTTAGCTATTTGTAAAAAATATAATTTACCTATAGTCGCGGTAGGGATGGGAGAGAAAGAGGACGACTTACAACCCTTTAACGCTGAGTATTTTTCAAAAGCTTTATTAGGTATTGAAACCTAAAAACTTTTTTAAAGAATTCATCATTTGATCATCAAATTCCATCATATGATTATCATTTTCAGGAAAGTAGCTAAATTTAGGTTTATTAGCTTTCTCAAATAATTCCATTCCCATTGTGAATGGCACGACATCATCTTTCTTGCCATGCATAACTAAAATAGGAGTATTTATATTTTTTATCTTTTTTAAAGAGTCGTATCTATCCTTTATTAATAAATCTACTGGCAAATAAGGGTAATAGATTTTTGCAGCATCGGCGACTGAAGTAAAAGGTGATTCTAAAACAATGCCTGAGAAAGAATTGTCCTGACCTAATTCTGTAGCGACACCAGTACCTAGTGATTCTCCATATAAAATTATATTTTTATTTTCAATTCCAGTCTTATTAAGCCATTCAACTGATTTTCTAGCATCATTATATAAATTTTTCTCCGTTGGTTTTCCTGGATTGCCGCTAAATCCTCTCCATGAAATTAGTAGGATATTTATATTTAATTTATTTAATTCATTAAGTTTATGAACTCTATTTGTTAAATCCCCTGCATTACCGTGGAAGTATAAAATTGTTTTATTTTTTTTTATATCTTTTTCTAAAAACCATGATTTAAGTTTTATGTCTTTATCAACTTCAATAAAAACTTCTTTATATTTAAATTTAATTTCATCTCCTATATAATTATTTTCACTAGGGTGATAAAGTAATTTTCTTTGATAAAAGTAAGTAAAAAGCACAATTATAATGTAGGCTAAAATTACTGATGACAAAGCTGAATAAAGATACTTCATATTTTTTTTCTTGCAAAATAAACTCCAGTAAAAACTAGCAAACCTCCTAAATAATGAAAACTTAAAAGTGGCTCTTTAAAAATTATAATTCCAAAGATAGATCCATAAACTGCAAATAAATATAGAGAAAATCCAGCTAAGGATGCTCCCACGTATCTTTGTAATTTTGTATATAAAGAGAAAGCTATTATGCTGGGTGAAATAGCAGCAAAAATAACCCAAAACAGAAAAGTCTGGTTATAATTTGTTTTAGCAAAATAAACATTCTCCAAAATGAAAAAAGGTAAAAGTGAAATAAATCCAAACATTGCAATAAGAGTAAATCGCGCCATTAAGCTAAATTTTGATTTCCAATTTAACAAATAAATCGAATAAAGAGCCCAGCCTAAAGCTGCTCCCAAAACCCATAAATCACCGATTGTAAAATTTAAGTTGATTAAAAAATCCAAATTTCCTTTTGATATGATTGTGAAAACTCCTGTGATACAAATTAATAAACCTAGTATTCTTAAAAAATTGATTTTTTCTTTTAAAAATAAAATTGACAGAAAAATTATTATCACTGGGGAGGATGTGTAAATAATGCCAATGTTCGCCATGGTTGTCGTCATTCCTGCAAGATTTGGAAAGGCTCCGCAAACACCACAGCCCATTGACCCTAAAAAAAAAAGTTTAAAAAATTCTTTATTTAACTCCTTTTTATTTTTTAAAATTTCATTATAAAAAAAAGGGAATAAGATTATAAATACAGAAAACCATCTCCAAAATGCTAAGGAGATAGGTGGAACTGCCTCTACTCCACCTCTAGCAACTATAGTATTAGTAGCCATAAAAATCGGCTGGATAAATAAAAGTGTGTAAGGAGCTAGTTTATTTTTTGTTTGCAAAGAAAGCTTCATACAGCATCATGCCAATTGCAAGCGTCATTACAATAAATACTGGTAGTACATCAAAAAAACCAATCATTGGGGATCTGGTTAAAGTAGTAGCTAAACCAACTAAAAAAATTATAGCTAGAAAACATCCAATTATTTTTGAAATTTTCTCATTCATCTTTGCAATTATCCTCTAACCATTTTGCTGTACCTAAAAATCTTAAATCGTCAAATTTATTGCCAACTAGTTGAAGCCCTAAAGGTAAGTCATTTTCTCCAGTAAGTAAAGGTAGAGAAATTGCGGGCAAACCTAAATAAGTCCAAATTTTTTGAAAATCCGCACTGCCTGTAGATCCTAAACCTTTGTCTGCAACCCCATTAGAAGAGGGGGTTAAAATTCCATAGTAATCTTCAAATACCTCTTTATATGACTCGTAACTTTGTTTCATAAAATCTATTGCGTCAGAATAATCCTTAGCAGAGTATTTTAGACCTCTAGATATAGCATCGTTCATTTCTTTAGATAATTTTGATTTATCTTTATCATAGTAAACTTGAAAATTATTTGCCATATCAACTTCGTGTATTATTTGATGATACTTTGGTATTTCTTTAAAGTACGATGGTTCATCGTATATCTCTATATTCTTTTTAAAAGATTTTATTAAAAACTCAAATGCTTCTTGAGATTTTTTATTTATATTTTTCCAATTCTTAGTCTTATAAAAAATAAACTTTGGGT
>CACATS010000007.1 GCA_902535505.1 uncultured Pelagibacteraceae bacterium
GCACCTAAAGCTCTTGGTCCAAATTCCATTCTACCTTGAAACCAGCCGACAGTTTTACTGTTTGCAAGCTCTTTGGCAACTAATGAGGAAATTTCTGAAGAAGTTTTTTCTTTGTAAACTGCTTTTAAAGATTCTAAGTTTCTTTCTATAGAGCCTGCTTCGTGACGTGGGCCCAAATAAGCTCCTTTCATTTTGTCTTTTAAATTTTCTCTAGGTTTATCTAATTCTCGGTGCCAATAAGCCAGAGCTGCGCCTAAAGATCCTCCTGCATCACCAGCTGCTGGTTGTATCCATATATTCTCAAAATTATTTTCTCTTAAAATTTTACCATTGGCGACACAATTTAAGGCCACTCCACCGGCTAAGCATAAATTTTTTATTTTATACTCATTAGCAATGTCTCTAGTTAATCTTAGTACAACTTCCTCCGTAACTGCTTGTATGGAGGATGCTATATTCATATGAAAATCTGATAATAAATCTTTTTTTGGATCTCTAACTGGTTGGCCAAATAAATTTGAAAATTTTTTATTTGTCATTGTTAAACCTGTTGCATAGTTAAAATATTTCATATTCAACTTGAAAGAGCCATCTTCCTTTAAATCCATTAATTCTTTGATAATCAAATCTTTATATTTTGGTTTGCCGTAAGGCGCTAAACCCATTACCTTATACTCTCCGCTATTTACCTTAAAACCTGTGTAGTACGTAAAAGCAGAATAAAGTAAGCCTAATGAGTGCGGAAAATGTATTTCTTTAAGCATATTCAATTTATTTCCTTTGCCTATTGCTACTGTAGTTGTAGCCCACTCACCAACTCCGTCCAAAGTTAAAACTATAGCTTCTTTAAATGGAGATGGATAAAATGCGCTAGCTGCATGACTATAATGATGCTCGGAAAATTTTATTTTATTAATATCATTAAATTTTTCATCGTGCAGTTTAAGATTATCGAAAAGAAATTTTTTTTGAAATAATTTTTCTCTTAACCAAATAGGCATTGATAAACTGAATGATTTAAAACCTCTAGGTGCAAAGGCCATATAAGTTTCAAGAAGTCTCTCAAACTTTAAAAATGGTTTTTCAAAAAAAACTACATAATCTACATCGCTTAATTTTAAACGTCCCTCATTTAAAACAAAGTTTACAGCATTAAAAGGGTATCTCGCATCATGTTTTTTTCTAGAAAATCTTTCCTCCTGCGCTGCTGCCACAATATCATCATCTATTATTAATGACGCTGCACTGTCGTGATAAAAAGCTGATATGCCAAGTATAGATGTCACTTAAAAAATCGTATAAATAAATGGTGCCACTGCTGAACCTTGGCTTAAAACAATTAATACTCCAAATAAAGCTAAAACAATTATTATTGGCAACAACCAATATTTTTTTCTTTCTTTTAAAAATTCCCAAAATTCTTTTAAAAATTCAACCATTAATCTAAAATTGTTTATTCATAGAATTTAAATCTTTCTTTCTTTTAATCCAATATGTTTTTGTTTGATTAGTGAACTTAAGACCTAACAAATCTTTTCCAAAAAGTCTTACAATTAAACTAATAGGCGTTAAAATAATAAAATAGATTATCGCCATTACTATGGGTGCAATTATTTTGCCTAAAAATTCTCCAAGTTTAATCCAAAATGAATTCAATGGAGATAATAATTTAGAATCTAATAGTCCTAAAATTAAAAAAATAATGGAAATCACGATTAAATAAATATTCGGATTATTATTATTAGTAATTGGCCATAAACCCAGTCCTAGGAATACAATAAAAAATAATAACCCAAAGCTTTTATTTGAGGATTTTTTATACATAACTTTTCATTACATTTTTAATTTTTTTTGATTACGAAAATATATCTATATTTACTTAGCAACTGTCTACTTCCTGCGCCTATAACTCCCAAAACGATTGCTAGTAAAATGGCTAATGATCCATAAAGAAGTGGGGAATTATCAGATAGTTTTGAAATAAATTTAGAAAAAAAATTTAAGTTTTCAACATTTACAATTTCAGTTTCTTTAGCTTGTCTAACACCTTCGAAAAAAAATGTATCATATGCAATAGCAATTGCGACTGCACATAATAACATTGCAAATAGAGTTTTTAAGTGAGAACTGTTTAGATATTGACCTACTTTTTGGCCAACTTGCACACCAACAATTGAACCAACTACTAAAACGATAACTAAAATTAGGTCAATTGAACCATATTGAAATGCATGTAAAACAGTTACTAAGGCACTTATAAATACGGTCACGAATAAAGAAGTTCCTGGAATTAAACTCATTGGCATACCTATTAGGTAGATCATTGCCGGTACCATCAAAAATGCACCTCCTACTCCAATTAATGCTGCTACAAAACCCACAATTACTCCAAGAAGTATTGGTGTGAAAGCACTTTCGTAAAGTCTCGATTTTGGGAATCTTAATTTTAAAGGAAGACCATGTATCCAGTAATGTGTGTGAAGTTTTTTTTTTAAAATTATTTTTTTTCTAGCTGCATCAATTTCGCTCGCACCCTCTATAAGCATCAAAGTCCCTATAATTGCAAGAAGATACATATAAGACAAAGAAATTATTAAACTTAATTTGCCTGTTTCCTCAAAAAAAGCAAAAGTGATAATTCCAATTACCGTACCAACTGTCCCTCCTATAATTATCATTAACCCCATTTTGTAATCTAATGTATTTTTAAACCAATGTGTCATAGATCCAGATACAGATGTCGCTAGAATATTATTAATCTCATTTGGTACAGCATAAACTGGTGGAATTCCTAAAAAAATTAAAAATGGAGTCATTAAAAAACCACCACCTACCCCAAATAAACCAGACAAAACTCCAACAGCGAAGCTGACGAATAAAATAAAAATTACATCTATGTGAACTTGTACAATTGGAAGATAAATTTCCATACCTAATTAATCATAGGTATTCTTCTTAATCTAAATTGTCAATCAAGACTTTAAAATTAGGCGGCAATTTGCAGTTTATGTTTTGAAACCATGCCACTTAAAAAATTCCATAGATATCTTGCTGTCAATAAAGAGGCATTTTCTGCCTTTTTTTGCTCTTCTGTGCTTAAGCTATCTAAAAGTTTTTCACATTCTGCTCTATGAATTACATCAGCAGATTTATGCGCTTCGAAAAATTCTAGCCCATCTTTTGAGTTTACTCCGTAAAATTTTTTTAAACCCTGAATTTTTGTTTCTGCAATTTCAGGAATTTGTCTTTCATAGGTATAAAGTGATGCCAAACCTTCTGCATAAGATTTTCTCGCTTGGACAAAAAAGTTATCAATCATATCTTTTGTAAACCAATCTAGCTTTGTATTTTCGATTTCTACTTCATTTGCTCCGAGAGCTTTAGCAAAATTTTTCCACAATTTTGGATGATCGCCATCTTTATTTTCCTCATCCTGTAAATTTTCTAAAAGAATTCTTCTTTTTTCAATATCCTCACAAATTGAATGAGTTGCGCTTATGTATCTAGGAAATGCTTTGACATGCTGATAATATTGCTCAGCGTAATCCTTGATAATTTCTCTATTTAACTTTCCTTCGTTCCAATAAATTTGATAAAATGGATGTTTTAATAAATGATATTTATCTAATTTTTTTCCTAGCTCAGTTGAAAACATTTTTGCTCCTTTGTTGACTTCAGCATATAAAAAGAATCTTAATGATTAAATAAAAAAATTATCCACAATTTAAAGTTGAAACCTTTTAAATGTTCACGTTTTGATTCACTTTTGATTCACTTTAAGACTCAAAATACAACCTTAGATAGTTTTATCCACAGCCGGTATTGGTCTTTCATCAATTGGTAAATGCAAAGCTGTGGCAATAAAAGATAAAACTATCGCTAGATACCAAGCATAATCAAAGTTTCCGAATTGATCATAGAAATAACCACCTAAATATGCGCCCAAAAAGGATCCGAATTGATGGTTCAAAAATACTATTCCAAAGAGTAGTGATAAATTTTTTGTACCAAAAATTTGAGCAACTATTCCATTCGTTGCTGGAACAGTAGCAAGCCATAACAATCCAAAAGAAGTTCCAAATAAAACTGCAGATAAATTTGAGGCTGGTAAAAAAATAAATAGTATTAAAGTTATTCCTCTTAAGAAATATAATCCACTCAAGAGTAACTTTTTGCTATATTTATCTCCTAAGTAACCCATTATAAGTGTTCCTATAATATTAAAAAAACCTATCAAAGCCAAAATCGCCATTCCCGTCCAGTCTGCTAAACCTTTATCTTGAACATATCTCGGGACATGGGTTGCTATAAGAGTAATTTGGAAACCACACACAAAAAAACCAAGAATTAATAATCTAAAACCTTTATGTGCAAATGACTCTTTTAAAACTTCACTTAAACTTCGATTATCTATATTAGAATTAATAACTGATGTTTTATTTTGAGGTAACTTTACAAAAAGACCAGGTATACACATCAAAAATAAAATTATAGAAAATATTATAAAAGACATCTGCCAGGTAGAAATATTTTTAAACAAAGTAGATAATATTGGAAAAATAAACATACCTAAGCCTCCGCATGCAGTAACTAGACCCGCAGCTTTACTTCTATTTTCATTTGGAAAATGTTTAGAGATCATTGGAGTTAGGATGGTTCCAGCTGCTCCAGCTAAACCTAAACCAACAAATAAACCAAGATTAATTTGTAGCCACATGCCAGAAACATAATTGTTGCCCATAAGCAGCATCGCGATTGAGTAAAAAATTAAAGCTGGAACTATTACTACGTATCCACCTAATCTATCTGAAATCCTACCAAAAACTGGAGTAAAAATTCCCCAAAATATTGCATGAACGGCGATCGCTAATCCAAATTCAGTATTTGATGTTCCAGCTGTTGTCTCAAATTCGCTTGAGTAAAGTCCAAATGTTTGTCTAACTCCCATTGTAGTGCAAACAACAAAACAAGCAGCCACCAAGGCATATAATGCAGTTTTGTTTGGGAAAAAATTTTTAATCACTTAATTTTTTTTAATCCTTGTTTTAAATCATTAATTAAATCTTTTGGGTCTTCTAAGCCAATATGAAGTCTTACAATGTGCTCGTCTTTATTAAATCGATAAAATTGACGCCCTTTTAAATATTCATCCTTTTTTGAACTTTTAATCTCTTGAAGAATAGCTAGACTCTCAAAACCTCCCCAGCTGTACCCAATTCCAAATAATTCAAGCGAATTAACAAAGGCAATCACCGAAGATTTTTTTTTACTTTTTATGACAATAGAAAGCAAACCTGATGCTCCAGAATAATATTTTTTCCATAGTTTGTAATTTTTGCTTGATGGATTGTGCGGATATAGAATTTCTTTAATTTTTTTTTGTTTTTTTAGAAATTTGATTATAGTTTTTGTATTCTCATAATGTTGTTTTAGTCTGGTATCTAAAGTTCTTAAACCTCTTATGATTAAGTAGGCTTCATCAGCTGACATGCGGTATCCTGATAATTTATAAAAGAACATTATTTTTTTAAAAACTTTTTGATTAACTGCCAGAGAACCGCCCATAGCATCTGAATGACCAGAAAAATATTTTGTAGCAGAGCAAAAAGACATATCAAATCCTAATTTCAATGGTTTAAGATAAAGTGGTGTTCCCCAAGTATTGTCAAGCAAAGTGAAAATTTTTTTTCTTTTAGCCACTTTGACAATTTGAGATAAGTCTTGAAATTCAAAAGTGTTACTCCCTGGGTTTTCAACTAAAATCATTTTTGTTTTATGCGATATTTTTCTTTTTAAATCATCTAGAGAGACGGGATTATAAAATTTAGCATCAACTTTAAATTCTTTCATGAGTTCTTGAGATATTTCTTTTGTTGGACCATAAACATTATCTGAAACTAAAATTTCGTCTCCAGGCCTACAAAGTGCCATTAATGCTAAAGCTATTCCACCAAATCCAGTGCCTGTTAGAAAAACATGATAAGCTTGTTCTAATTCTTTTAAAATATTTTCAAGTTCAATTGTAGTCGTGCTGCCATATCTTCCGTAGGTAAAATGAGATACTTTCTTATGTTTCTTGATTTTCAGTTCATGTTTATACATTTCCTGCATCGTGTTGAATAAAATAGTTGAAGCACGGGTTACAGGAGGGTTTGCGGATCTATTTGAACTATCTTTTGTTGGATGTTTTAGAAATGTGCTTATAGACTTTTTCATAAAATAAGTATATTTGAACTTTATATATAAATTTATACATTAAGATAGATAAAAGGAGGCAAAAATATGGGTTACCCAAAAAAGCACCGTGGTAGAAGAAAAATTGGCTCAAAAAAAAGAAGAGCAAGAAAAAGAAACAAAAAGAAATAATCTAAAATATTTATGAAAGAAATAACTCAAATTCGAAAATTGAGTTTATGGATTTTTTTTATTCCATTACTGGCAATAAATTTGTGCCTCTTTATATCTCAAAATCCTGAATTTTTAAACAATACGTTTCTAGAAGTAGATCAAATTGGTAGATCTAGTTTTTCAATTCCATACCTAGATGGGAGTTTATCAATAAGTAGAGCTTCAAGAGCTTTTCCGCAGTACCTGATTTTCAAACCATCAATGATATTAACGGCTATCCTTCTTTATTATTATTGGAAAAATAATAACGATTTGGTTAACAATCTAAATGCAACAAGTATTAATTATAAATTTAAAACTTTTGGTATTTTGTCAGCGATTTTTTTAGCTATTCATTCAATCTTTTTAGGTATCAAATTCGATATTCAAATATATAAATTATTTAGAAGATTAGTTTTACTGTTATTTATTATTTTTGAACTTATTGCTCAAGGTTATTTGGTTTATCATTTTTTTAAATTAAAAGAAAAAATTGAAAAACTAATAAATAAGAAAGTTTTAATAATGAAATTTTTACTTGTAAGCATACTTGTTACAGTTGCACTGTTAAGTGTTCCTACTTTGGTGACAAAAGGAAACACGCATTTCAAGCACATGTTAGAGTGGAATTATTTTGTTGGTGTAATAATTTTTTATTTATTTTCTAGATTTTTTTGGAGAAGAACCACTTAAATTTCTAGGCTTTCGCCCAGAAATTTAGTAGTTTTGGCTCGTCGTTTTAGGCGCTACCGCCAAGCCTTCCCGATGAACTATTCTAGCGCTACTAGGTTCACCTTTCTGCCCTTTAAGCTTGAACCTCTCGGTTTTTCCCTAAATGGCCAGTTAAGAGTTGCCTCTTAATTAATATTATTAAATCATAAGCGATCTATATTTGTAATCACTTAATACGTGTCCTTTAGCTGAATGTTAACTATGTGGATAACTTATTGTTAAAAGTCTTATCTATCCAGCCACCGCCTAGAACTTTATCCCCAAAAGAATCTTTTGAATAAAAAACACATGCTTGTCCCGGTGAAATTCCAGTTTCTTTATCTAAGATTTTGACTTTAGCGCAATCTTTAACAAAATTTATTTTTGCTTTTAAAAGTTTACCAGTTGATCTAACTTTTATTCTAACAATTTCATTAAACTCATCTTTGTTGGCCAAAACATTTAATTCTCTAAGTTGGATTTCTTTGATTTCTAAATTTTCTTTATGTCCCACAATAACTTTATTTTCATTTGCATTTATATTTATTACGTAAAGAGGTTTTTCACTTGAAATTTTAATTCCTTTTCTTTGACCTATCGTATAATTAATTATTCCTTCATGTTCACCAATTTTATCTCCATTTAGATCAATTATGTCTCCTTTTAGAAATGACTCAGGTCTGTATTTTTTAATCACAGAACTATAATCCCCATTAGGGACAAAGCAAATATCTTGGCTATCTGGTTTGTCTGCAACATTTAAACTTAATTTTTTTGCGATAGATCTTGTCTCAGATTTATCAATTTCACCTAAAGGAAATCTCAGATAATCAAGCTGCTCTTGTGTTGTGCTAAATAGAAAATAACTTTGATCTCTATTAAAATCTTTAGCTCTATACATATTTGCATGTCCATTTTTCTGGACTCTTGTTACGTAGTGTCCAGTTATTAGTGCATCTGCTTTTAAATCTTTGGCGTATTTGAATAAATCTCTAAACTTTACTGTTTGATTGCACTGGACACATGGTATCGGAGTTTCTCCGGCTGCATAGCTATCAATAAAAGAGTCTATAACTTCTGACTTGAATTTTTTTTGGTAGTATAAAATTTCGTGACTAATGTTGATTTTCTCTGAAACTCTTTTTGCGTCTAAAATATCTTGTCCAGCACAACATTGTCTTCTCTCTTTAGATTGTTTTGTATCGTCGTAAAGCTTCAATGTAATGCCTTTAACATCGTAGCCCTCTTCTTTCATAAGAGCTGCTACTACAGAGGAGTCCACTCCACCAGACATTGCTACAACTACTTTGGTTTCTTTTTTTGGTTTATTAATTCCTAGTGAATTCATTATTAAAGTGTATAATATATTTACAATTTATTTTCCATGATGCTTATTGATTTTGAACCAGGTGATTATGTTAAAAACCCTGCTAAAAGAGAGTGGGGAATTGGCCAGGTTCAATCAATTATAGATAATAAAGTAACGGTCAATTTTGAAAATTTTGGAAAAAGAGTAATAAATATCGAAAATGTCAAATTAGAAAAAGTTGAAAATGAATAAAGTCGAGTTAAAAAAATTAGCTGAGGGATTAATAGATACTTTTAATAAAGCTGGAGAGGTGTCAATCAAGCTTTACGATGAGGGCTTGAAAATTGAAATTAAGGAAGATGGATCTCCAGTCAGTAACGGAGATTTGAGAGTGAATGAGATGGTCACAAAAAAAATTTCTGATTTAACTCCAAATATACCAATTATTTCTGAAGAGACAGTTGATATTAAAAAAAAAAATAATTCAAAAATTTTTTGGTTAATTGATCCTATTGATGGAACAAAAGAATATATAGCTGGAAAAGATGAATATACTTTGAATGCAGCTCTAGTAATAAACACAGTACCAGTTCTTGGGCTTGTAGGAGTTCCAAAAAAGGAAAGACTTTTTTTTTCTTACTCACCTGGTGAGAGTTATTTGATTGAAAAAAATGTAAAAAAAAAAATCAAATGTCAAAAACAACAACCAAAAGGGCAAATAGTAGCGCTATCTAGCGTTATCAAACCATCTGATATTATTTTAAATAAATTAAAACAGTACAACGTTACATCAATTGTCAAGATGGCTAGTTCTTATAAATTTTGTGTGATAGCAACGGGCGAATTTGATATATACGCTGCTAGAGAAAGAGCAAATGAATGGGATTATGCTGCAGGACACGCGGTAGCCCAAAATGCAGGGGCTATTATTAAGACTTTAGAGGAAAAACCTTTTTTGTATGGTAAAGAAGATTATAAAAATCCTAGTTTATTAATCAAACGCTCTGAAAATTTAAATGATTAAAACTATATTAATAATAATTTTGTCTGTAACTTTTTTTGGAGTCCTTTTTTTTATTCTTGTTAGGAACGCACTTAAAAGAAAACTTGATATTTTAGTTGATGAAGAGAAAAAGAAAAAATCAGATAATCTTAATTAATTTATTAAATTCCTTTTTATCCAGATCTAAAACTCTTTTTGATAAATCAAAACTAAACCCTCCACGAGCTAAAATTCCCATATCTTTTTTATAAAATAATTCACGATTACTCTCAGGCCGTAAGGGGCCTATTCTTCTTCTTTTACAAAGTTTTAAAGCAGAAACAAAATCTGGTTCAATTTGATCTTCTTTTATTTTTTCTATACTTTGTTTGACATATTTATCATCAATCCCTTTGTTTCTTAATGATTGATTGATTTTATTTAATGAATAACCTCTTCTTAAAAACATTCTTGCCTTTGAGTCTGCATACATTTCATCGTTCAAAAGTTTATTTTTTTCTAAGTTTGAAATAATTTCATCGATTATAGATGTAACCTCTTTTTTAGATTTGGTACCCTTTATTTTTAATAAATATTTCTTAAGTAAATAGACTTTAAGTTGTTGTTTTGAGGGATTATATTTCTCAAGATAAGAATAAGCTAAATCTTTCAAATTCGTAGTCAAGTCTTCAAAATCACTTTTATTTAATGTGGGATTCATTATTTTAATATACTATATTATTTTTTATGTTAAATGATCTAATAGCGTTCATCATCCCAGAAAATATTTATTTAATTGCTAATTGGGGAGTTATACCTTTTTGGTTATTATTGATTTTTGCTCCCAATCACGGTTTAACGAACTTTATAGCTCAATCTATTATCGCGCCTTTGCTTTTAGCAATCGGCTATTCTTACTTGTCTTATAATCTCTATTTAGAAAAAAATATGTTTGATGGTTTTGAATTATATAGTGGTTTAGATGGTTTATATTCAATGTTTGCTAATGAAATTTTGCTACTTATTTTTTGGCTACATTTTCTAGCAATAAGTTTATTTGCTGGTGCATGGATAGTAAGAGACGCTAGAAGATATTTGATACCTAAAATAATTACTATACCATCTCTTATTTTAACATATTTTTCTGGACCAGTTGGATTAGTGATTTACTGGCTTATAAGAATTTTCTTTGCTAAAAAAATAAGCTTTAATGATTAAACCGTTTGATTTTTATTTTGACTTTATTAGTCCATATTCATTTCTTGCACATAAAGAAATAAGAAAGATCGAGCATAAATCTTCAATTAAAGTTAGATATAAACCTATTCTTTTAGGTGGTTTACATAACTTACATGGAATTAAGGCACCAGCTTTTATACCTGCCAAAGCAAAACATATGATTAGAGACTGTAAATTAATTGCCGAGAGAAATAATGTAAAATTCAAATTTAATTCTTACTTTCCTATAAGAAGTTTAAACTTAATGCGTGGTGTTTTTGTAGCTGACGAGGACAACTTTAAGAGCTATTACATTGACAATATTTTTGATGCAATTTGGCAACATGGATTAAATATGAATGATGATATTATAATTCAAAAAGTTTTAAAAAACTTAAATGTTAATCCTAAGACTTTTGCTTTAAGAGTTACATCCTCCTCAATAAAAGACTCTCTAAAAAAAAGAACTAGTGAAGCCTATGAAAAAGGAGTTTTTGGGGCACCAACATTTATTTCAAACAATAAAATTTTTTGGGGTCAAGATAGAATTGAATTTGTTTTGAAAGAAGCTAGTAAATAAATTATTTTTTTTCTTTCGGCACTACTTTCAACCCAGCGTTTTTTAAAGCATCAAATCCACCTTTAGCATTAGCTACATTTTTAAAACCCATATCAACTAGTGCTTTAGTAGCAAGTGCAGATCTAAAACCCATTGCACAGAAGAAAACCATTTTTTTAGTATCTTTAATTTTATTCTCTTGATAATAGCTGCTATTAGGATCTAACCAGAATTCTAGCATACCTCTTGGGATGTGTTTTGCATTTTCAATTGTGCCATCTCTCCAAAGTTCTCTGATGTCCCTGACATCAATTAAAGTTATCTCATTTTTTTCAATAAGACTCTTTATTTCCGATGGACTTAGTGTTTCAATGATTTCGTTGGCTTCTTCAACCAATTTTTGTGAAGATTTAATACTCATAGATCAAATATTTAAACTATTATATATATTTTACTAGTATGAAAAATATCAAAAATACAAAAAAAACTGGATTTTTAAAAAAGGTCTTTATTAAGATTTGTAGGAAATTAGGTTTTGAAATTATTGATCAAAATACATTTGAAATTGTTACTTCAGGAAAGAGAATTAATGATGACTTAAGTTTAATCGGACAAAACTCTATAAATCTTCCACTGGGTAAAATAAAAATTACAAGACAAGTAAAAGCTTTAGATATTATCATTAGAACTTGTGCGAGTGTAAATATGCTGACTCAATCTAAGTCTAGGTTATTTGAGAAAGAAAAAATTGAGTATACTAAAAGAACTATAAGATCTATTTTAAATTCTACTTACTATAATCCACAATTAAAAAAGATAAAAATAAACTTTAAAATAGTTGACCACAATTCATCAAAAGATGATTTAGAAAAAATTGATAAAATATTTAAAAATTTTCAAACTAAGTATGAACTTATCAATTTAGATATTTCGAAATTTAAGAATAATATTGAAAAATTAAATGAGCGAGGAGAATCAGTTACAGAAAATCAAATGTCCAATATGGCTAATATCAATCAATCTTTATTAGAGGCTAAAAATTGTGAAGATTTAATTTATTTTGTTGAAGATGATTATCTTCATCAAAAAGACTCGATTGGTGAAATGATATTAACTTACGAGAGAATTTCTTCTCAAATAAATAATGAAATAATAATATGTCCTTCTGATTATCCGTATTTATACACTAAAGCAAATTTAACGCAGAATTTTTTAGGTCTGAATTATCATTGGAGGAAGGTGAATGAAACATTGTGTACTTTCTTGACCAGCAAGAAAATTATAGAAAAATATTGGGGGAACTATCTAAGCATGTGCACAAAAGAACATGCTCCTTTTGAAAAACCACTTCATCAAATTTATGATAAAGAATTGTGTATTTCTCCTATACCTTCGCTTGCCATTCACTTTACAAATATAAATTCTATATTTGGTTTATCACCAAATGTTGATTGGGAAAAGATTTGGAAAGAAAATGAAAATTAAAAAAACTTCAAATTGCTCATATTTTTCAATAGATTTGTAAATACAACTTAAACGATTATTTAATAAAATTTTTAAGAAAAATAAATTTATAACTTTTACGGATACAAATTAAAAGTATCACTATCTTTAAAAATATAAAAATTAATCAAAAATTAGAAAAAAAACGAAAACTTTTATTTTTTTGTACTAATTTTTAAGACTAAAATACAACCTAAAAAATTACACATCAAAATCATTCAAGCCTAATTAAAAAAAAGGCCCGAAGGGGGTCTCCGGGCCTTAATGTTTCTCCAACTAACGAGGGAGGAGATAAGCTAAATTGTTTTAGTCTCTTATACCGTAAGCTATTACACCGACTTCTGCTTTGTCAGTTCCTAGTCTTTCGGCTTCTTTACTTATTCTTAATCCAATTGTATTTTTAATAATTTGGAAAACAATAAACGAGACTACAAATACGAATACCACAACCGAGATAGTTCCTAAGAATTGTGCTCCGAAAGTAACATCTCCATTTGTTAATGGCACTGCTAATGTACCCCATACTCCAGCCACTAAGTGTGCTGGGATGGCTCCAACTACGTCATCAATTTTCATTTTAAACAATAGTTTCGTTGAGAAGTACATTAATACTCCTGCTATTGCTCCAATGAAGATTGCAGCTAACGGACTTGGTGTTAATGGCTCTGCCGTAATACCTACTAATCCGGCAATCGCGCCGTTTAACATCATAACTACGTCAGTTTTTCCGCCTATTACTCTTGATACTGTTGCAGCTGCTAATACACCACCACCTGCAGCTAAGTTCGTATTAATGTAAATTGTTGCAACTGCTGAAACATCTTCTAGCGTTCCAGAGGCTAACTGAGATCCACCATTAAATCCGAACCAACCTAACCAAAGTATAAATACTCCTAGTGTTGCTAACGGAATTGATGATGCAGCAAATGGTGCCATCGGTTTAGCTTCGCCTTTTCCTGAGAACCTACCAGTTCTAGCACCTAATACAATTGCACCTGCAAGAGCTGCGGCTCCTCCAGCGGCATGTACTAATGTTGAACCAGCAAAGTCTGAAAATCCAGCGACTGATAACCATCCACCACCCCATTGCCAACCCATTGAAATTGGATAAATAATTCCAGTTAAAATTGCGGCAAATAAGAAAAATGGCCAGATCTTAATTCTTTCAGCTAACGTACCAGATACGATTGACATTGTAGTGGCGCAGAACACCATTTGGAAAAACCAATCAGAACCATCAGAATATCCTGTTTCCAATGATGAATTGTCACTCCATGGCGTGAATGAGCCTATATATCCGCCTTCTGGAATACCGTATGCTAAATTGTAACCAACCAACCAGAACATTACTCCGGCGATTGAATATAAACCTATATTTTTAGCACAGATTGCTGATACAGATTTTGATGTTACTAACCCTGACTCTAACATTGCGAAACCTGCGGCCATCCACATGACCAAGAAACCTGACATTAAAAATAATAGGGTATTAAAAATGTATTGTACTTCTGCAGACACTGTAGTCTCAGCATATCCAAGACCAGCGAAACCAAAATATATGGCTGTACCTGCTAGAAAGTATCCTAAGTATTTTTTCATATTAACTCCCTTGTTATGCGAGCCTTATAGGGTTTTAAATTTTGAAAAAGAATTGAATTGTCTTAATTTGAGCTATGCAGTTTTTGCAAGTAGTTTAGCCCTTATTTGAAATTTTCAATTAAGGGCTAAATCAAACGTTTATCGGTTAAACATTTCTTTTAAGCTTTTAGCAGGTAAAAACTTTACTTTTTGAGATGCCGCTATTTGAATAGACTCGCCTGTTCGTGGGTTTCTTCCTACCCTAGCTTTTCTTTTTGCTACTTTATAAGTACCAAATCCAGCTATTTTTACAGTGTCATCATTCTTCAAAGCATCCAAAATTATAGTCGTTATAGAGTCAAAAGTTCTCTCAGCATCAGCCTTGCTTTGACCCAGTGTGGACGATATTTTTGCTACTAATTGTTTTTTATTCATTTTTTGCCCCTTAGTTATTTTATAATCTCTATAAAAATCTAGCAAAATCAACATTTTTTTGGTGTTTCACGTAAATATCAACACAATATATTGTATGCTTAAAAAGTGTTGATTTTATTGACTTTTTTTATGATAAAAATGGCTTAAAATAAGCCTAAATCTTTCAAATCATTAAATGTTGTGAAAAACATTAAAGAAAGTAGTAAAAAAAGACCGATTCGAAAAAAACCCTCCTGAGTTTTTTGTGTTAAAGGCCTGCCTAAAACCTTCTCAAATGCATAAAACATTAAGTGTCCACCATCTAACATAGGAATCGGTAATAAATTAATAAATCCGAGGCTTATAGATATATAGGCCATTATACTTAAAAAGGCTATGAAGCCAAGTTTAGCCACTTGCCCAGTAATTTTAGCTATTTTTATAGGCCCTCCCAACTGAGTAGTATCTCCAGTGCCTTTAAACATTGAAATAATGAAGTTCCATGATGCATCAATAACGAACCATGTTTCTTTTACTGCATAAAATACAGCTGTTGCAGGACCCAATCTTTGCCTATTAATTTCCTCATTTAAAGGAGCTATTTTTATTCCAATTATCTTTTTATTTGCTTTATTTCCAAGAGCGTCTTCACTTTTAATAACTTTTGGCTCTACAGAGAAAGTTAGTTCTCTATCGTTACGTAAAATACCAATATCTATTATGTTCGAAGAAGAGGAGTTTATAAAAGCCGATACTTCCATAATACTTTTTACCTCTTTATCATTAATTGATTTAATTACATCTCCAGGTTTAATACCCACCTCGTAAGCAGGGCTCTCTGACTGAACTTCTTGTATTTGAGCCGGTGTGAAATCTTTCCCAGCAAACATATAAATAAAAGCAAAAATCAATATTGCTAATAAGAAATTAGCAAATGGCCCTGCAGCAACTATTAAAGATCTTTGGTATAAAGGTTTTACTACAAAAAGTTTTTTCTGGTCTTCTTTATTATATTTTTTTAATAGCTCTTCTTGCTCTGCTTGGCTAAATACATTTCTGTCACCAAAAAATTTTACATATCCGCCTAATGGAATAAGACAAAACTTCCAACGAGTTCCTGACTTATCGTTAAAGCCAAATATTTCTTTACCAAATCCTATAGAAAAATCTGTGACACCTACTCCGTACTTCTTTGCATAATAATAGTGGCCATATTCGTGAATAAATACTACAACTGTGAGTAGTATTATAAAAGGAATTATAAATGATATTAAAATTTCCATTCGTTTACCTTGCTAAAAAGAAAATTTCTGAAAGCCATAAGTCTTGCATTATTTTTAAGAGATGAAGGATAAACAAAGTGTGTTTCGGTAGGCTTCCCTGACTCATTTGGTAAAACTTTTGTAATTCCACTTTGGTTGTGAGCTATGTAATCAGGTAGTGCAGCTAAACCTACACCACTTTGAACTGCTAATAATAATCCATAAACACTATTCACTTTCATTAAAGATCTTCTTTTTTTTCCATCTTTTGCACCAACTTTCAATACCCAATCTGGATTATAGACTGGTGATGGTGCTCCTTTGCCATAAGTAATAAATTTATGTTTATCTAAATCTTTTAATGTTTTTGGATAACCGTTTTTTTCCAAATATTCATTTGAACCGTAAATGTGATAATTAAAATCTACGAATTTTTTCTGGATCAAATTTAACTGTTTAGGCCTTCTCATTCTTATTGCGACATCGGCTTCACGTGTTGCTAAATCAAGTTCTCTATCATCAAAAATTAATTCAATTTCTATGCCAGGATGAAGATCCATAAATTCTTTAATTCTTGGGGTAAGCCAAGTGGTTCCAAAACTTACTACTGTTGTAACAACTAGTTTTCCATTTAGTTTATCTTTATGACCGCTTAAATTTGACTCAACGTCTTTTAATTTAGAAATTACTTCATGAGCTGATTTAAAAAGATACTCTCCATTTTCTGTTAAAACTAAACCTCTAGCATGACGTTCAAATAATTGAACTTTGAGATCGCTCTCTAAGCCTTGAATTTGGCGGCTAATTGCTGATTGACTTAAGTTTAAGATTGTAGATGCTTTAGTAAAACTCGATGCCTCAGCAACAGTATGAAAAATTTTTAATTTGTCCCAATCCATTTGTACATGATTATAGTTTATTTATTTGGATTCACTATAGCTCTTCCAAAAAACTCGCCTTTTAAAAGCTTAGGATATGTATCTAAAAGTTCAGTAAACGAGAGTTCTTTAGTAAATGATTGAACTTTAGAAAAATCAATCAATTTGGCTGCTTCGCCCCAGACAAATTCTCTTCGTTTTATTGAAGAACCAGACGAGTCGATGCCCCATAGTTTTACTCCTCTGATAACAAAAGGCATACAATTAGTATTTATCTTTATTCCTCCTGCATTTCCTGGAAGCGCCACAATACCACCTGGTTTGGTTTGAGCTAATATTTTTGTAAGAGAAGCACCTCCTACAGTATCAACGACTCCATCCCAAACTCCTTTTTCAAGAAGCTTGCTTTCTCCCTCGAACTCTTTTCGGTCTATAATGTTTTTTGCACCTAAATCTTTAAGATAATCATTTTTATCTTTTTTTCCTGTAACGGCGTGAACATCATATCCCATTTTAGATAAGATCATTATAGCAATACTTCCGACACCGCCCGTAGCACCAGTTACCAAAACATCTTTTACTTTTTCACCTAACAATAATTCCTCTTTGGCTTTAACTGCAAAAGAACATAGAAGAGCCGTAAAACCTGCAGTGCCTAGCATCATAGATTTATGGGTATCTAAACTTTTTGGTATTTTTATTAAAAAATTAGCATCAACTTTTGCATACTGAGCGAAACCACCAAAGTAAGCCTCTCCAACTCTGAAACCAGTTAAAATTACTTTATCGTCTTTTTTAAATTTATCCTCTTGACTTTCAACTACGGTGCCTGAAAAATCAATTCCTGGAACAAATGGAAATTTTCTTACTATTCTCCCACCGTCTTTTAAAATCATCGCATCTTTAAAATTCAAGCTAGAGTAATCAATTTTTACTAATACGTTTCCATCTTTAAGATGACTTATATCGATTTCTTTAATTTCTCTTGTGAATTTTTCGTTTTGATTATCTATTACTACAGCTTTAAATTTTTCTGACATCTATTTTGCAATGTATCTTAAGTACCTATTTTGTATACTTAAATCTTCTCTAAAAGAACCTAAAAAATAGTTGGTTACTGTAGTGGCTTTTTCTTTTTTGATACCCCTCATTGTCATACATTGGTGCGCTGCATCAACAGTTACCGCAACACCTTTTGCGTCAAGTGCGTTCATTAAAGTTTTAGCAACTTGCATTGTAAGTCTCTCTTGGGTTTGTAGTCTTTTTGAAAAGACTTCTACTGTTCTAGCTAATTTACTTAACCCCACAACTTTTTTGTTTGGAATGTAAGCAACGTGAGCAACCCCAATAATTGGTGCCATATGATGTTCACAATGACTTTCAAGAGTAATATTTTTTTCAACAACCATATCGTCGTAACCCTCAACGTCACCAAAAGTTTTAGATAAGTCTGCTTCAGCGTCTTGATGGTACCCTTTAAAATACTCTTTAAAAGCTTTAATAACTCTTTTAGGTGTCTCAATTAAACCCTCTCTATTTGGATCTTCCCCGATCCATTTTAAGATTGTTTTAAAAGCCTCTTCAGCCTGCTTGTCAGAAACTTCTGACTTTTTTAAGGAATTTTTATCGATGTCTTTAACTAATTTCATTGCTCAAAGGTTTTATAGGACATCTTTGATTAATGCAAATTGCTATTTTGTCTTTTTTTCATTATTTTACGTTCATGTTTAAAAAAAGAGAAAATGTATTTGAGGTAGAAGAGGGAAAATTTCTATCTCCTAAATTTGATAAAGATGGACTTATTCCAGTAACCACCTCTGACAGTGGCTCCGGTGAATTATTAATGCACGGTTACATGAATGAGGAAGCTCTTAAAAAAACAATTGAAACTAAAGAGGCTCATTATTGGAGTAGATCTAGAAAAGATATTTGGCACAAAGGAAAGACTAGTGGTTTTGTTCAAAAGGTCATTGATTTAAGAATAGATGATGATCAGGATGCATTGTGGATGTCAGTAGATATAGGAAACGGAGCAAGTTGCCATGTAGGATATAAATCATGCTTTTACAGATCAATACCTTTAGGAAAAATTAAAAATTCTGAACAAATTGAATTAGAATTTAAAGAAAAAGAAAAAAAATTTGATCCCGAAAAAGTTTATAAAGGTCAGCCTAACCCGACAAAACTATAATTATGAAAGTAATAAGCCCTTTTGGTCCAAAAATAGCTAAATTAAAATTTTCAAATAAATTAATAAATAAAATTAATAATGAAGTTGACCAAATTTTAAATAAAAAAAGTTTATTAAAAAAACTGGATTATTCAAAAAAATTAGTCGGGCAGGTAAAACAAGAATTTCAATTACCGAAATCTTTTGTAAAAAAAAATTTAGAAAAAGTAATTTCTAATGAGGTAAAAAAATATGTTTTTAAAACTATTGGAAAAAATGTTAAGAAAATTTCAATTAAAAATTTTTGGATAGTGAGACAATTTAATAATGAATATAACCCAATACATTACCATGATGGACATATATCTGGTGTGGGTTACTTAAAAATTCCAAAATTTGTTCCAAAGGGCCATAAAAAATCAAAAATTGATGGCACAATAGATTTTATAAATGGAAACAAGATGTTTTTAAGTGATAGTATTTACAATCATCAGCCCAAAGAAGGAGATGTAATTCTTTTTCCACATTATTTGATGCATACAGCATATCCATTTAGATCAAGTGGAGAGAGAAGATCTTTTTCGTTTAATCTAGAAATAGATAAAAGAATTGCTAATGTTTTTTCAAGATGAGTGATGAAATTCAAAAAAATGTTTTTGGTGAGCCTTTAGAACCATGCTCTAATGACCCTTTAACAGGTTGGTTTAGAGATGGATGCTGTAACACAGATAAAAATGATAGAGGAGTTCATACAGTTTGTGCAAAAGTAACGGATAAATTTTTGCTTTGGTCAAAGAAGGTGGGTAATGATTTGATCACACCTCATCCAGAATTTGGATTTCCAGGTTTGAAAGATGGTGACTGCTGGTGTGTATGTGCAACTTGGTATGCTAGAGCCATCAAAGAGGACGCGGCTTGTTCAGTTTATTTGAAAAAGACTAATATTAAGACATTAGAACTTATACCGATTGAAAAATTAAAAAAATTTGCTGTAGATTTGTCTTAGTAAACTTTTGCGCCTTTAGTTTTAATAATTAATTCAAGTTCACTATATTCTTTACAATTACAACTCTTTAAGACTTCTAATCTCTCATTAGCTTTATCTATTCTATTAGTTTGAACGTAAAGCTCACCTAAATACTCATTTATACCATTATGATTAGGTTTTAAGCTTAGCCCTTCTAAATAAAACTTTTCAGCTTTTTCAAAATTTCCAGTTTTCCTTGTTGTAAATCCCATATAATTAAGAATATCTGGATTTTTTTTATCTGTTTTGTATGCTTTTTCTAATTTATTAAAAGCTTGAACGTACAATTTTTTAGCTTTATCAGTCTTATCTTTTTTTTCTAATTTTCCAGCTCTTTTAACTAATTTTACTGCATCCTCGTATAAAGATTCTTTATCAGAAGATGATCCACTACTACTATCACTTCCCGCAGCCATTAAACTTGTGCTTAACAAAAAAGTAAAAATTAAAACAAATAAATTTTTCATAATCTTTTTTTAGTTGTTTTTTAAAAAATTGTCATGCGACAGATGATCTTCCTCCGTCAACCCCTAATATTTGGCCTGTTATCCAAGAACTTTCATCTGTTAGGAGAAACTTTGCAACCGAAGCTGAGTCTCCACCCTCACCTATTCTTTTCATTGGGTGCATTTTAGCAATACCTTCTGCAACTTTTTCATTTTTAAGTAAAAAATTTGAAATTTTAGAGTTTGTCAAACTAGGTGCAATACAATTGACACGCACATTAGGTGCGAACTCAGCTGCTAAAGCTAAAGTCAGGCCCTCTATGGCACCTTTTGCTGATGAAACTATTGCATGGTTTGGAAAGCCTTGTTTTACTGCTACCGTTGAAAATAAAACAACTGAACCTTTATTTTTTTTTAAGTTATCTGCTAAAGTTTTAATTACTTCAGTTGCAGAAATAAGATTTAAATTGAATGATTGCATGAAGTCACTTTTTTTTGTTAACTTTAGTGGTTTTAAATCAATTGATCCTACACAAAAAGCTAAACCATTAATTGGCTCATCTTTTAAATCATTTAGTATTTTTTCAGAAAAGTTTTCCTTCAAAACATCGCAAACTGTAAATGTAGAATTTAAATTTTTTGCTAACTCCGATAGACTAGTCTCATCTCTCCCGACTAGGTGTACCTGTTCTCCACTTTCAACTAATTTTTTTGCCAATGAAGAACCTATTGATCCGGTTGCTCCTAAAATTACTTTTTTCATTATTAAAAATAACATTATTAAAGGTTATTTACATGCAAATAATGACGCGTGTAATATCTAAATAAAATATGTATTTTGTTGCTTATGAAGCTTTTTATAATTTTAGGAAATCAACTTTTTAACCCAAAATATCTCACTGATTATAAAGACCATACTTTTTTTATGGCAGAAGATTATGGTTTATGTACCTTTGAAAAACATCACAAACTAAAAATACTGTTATTTTTATCTTCAATGAGATCTTTTAGGGATGAGCTTAAAACAAAAAATTTTAATTTAATATATAAAGATGTAAATAAAGATTTTAAATTATCCTACGAAAAAAAATTAGAAAAAATTATAAAAGAAAAAAAGATAAAAGAAATTACCTTTTTTGAAATTGAGGATAAATTTTTTGAAAAAAGAATATTAAATTTAGGAAAAAAAAATTCACTTAAGGTTAACCAAGTTAGATCTCCAATGTTTTTAATGGAGAGACGGGAATTTAAAGATTATCTTTCTAAAAATAAACGACCTTTCATGGCAAATTTTTATAAAATTGTAAGAACAAAAATGAATTTATTGATGAATAAGAATGGAACTCCAAAAGGAAATAAATGGAGTTTTGATGAAGAAAATAGAAAAAAACTTCCGAATACAATTAAAGTTCCTGTAATTTCTAAGGTAAAAGAAACAAAGGAAACTATTACTCTTAAAAAATTTATAAATTCTAATTTTAAAGATCATCCAGGGAATACTGATAAATTTTGGTTTCCAACGACACGAAAAGACGCAATTAAGTGGCTTGATGAGTTTTTAAAAGAGAGAATAAAGCTTTTTGGGGATTATGAGGATGCGGTAACAGATAAATCAAATACTGTTTTTCATAGTGCGTTAAGTCCACTTATAAACTTAGGTTTAATAGCACCAGAGGAGATAATAGAGAAGTTAAGAAAGATTGAAAATAAAGTGCCTATGAATTCCTTAGAAGGCTATATTAGACAGATTATAGGTTGGAGAGAATTTATGAGAGGAATTTACCAAAACTATGATCAACGATTAGATGACACTAATTTTTTTAATCATAAAAGAAAAATGAAAAAATCTTGGTACGACGGAGATACTGGTTTAGATCCGTTAGATCATGCAATCATTAATGCTAAAAACTACGGCTGGTCGCATCATATTGAAAGACTGATGATATTAGCAAATATAATGAATCTTTGTGAGATAAATCCTAAACAAGTTTACAAATGGTTTATGGAAATGTACGTAGACTCATCTGACTGGGTAATGGCTCCAAATGTTTATGGAATGGGATTATTTAGTGACGGCGGAATATTTGCAACTAAACCTTATATTTGTGGCTCAAGTTATTTTCTTAAAATGATGCATTTTAAAAAAGGTCCTTGGTGTGATGTGATGGACGGATTATATTGGAAATTCATAGATAGACATAAGAAATTTTTTTTAAAAAATCCACGTCTTGCAATGATGGTTAGAGTTTCTGAAAAAATGAATAAAGAGAGAAAAACAAGAATTTTTAAAGCTGCTAATAATTTTATAAAAGAAAATACTAATGGTTAAAGTTTTTTTTAATAATTCGTGTAATATTTGTAGAGCAGAAATCAATCATTACAAAAAACATAGTGATAACAGTGTAGAATGGATAGATGTGACTAATAATGAGGAAGCTCAGAAAGTTACTTCAAAATCATATAAAGAACTTTTAAGAAGAATGCATGTTATACAAGATGGTAGAGTAATTGATGGAGCAGAGTCTTTTTTAATCATTTGGAAAAATGTTCCTAAATATAATTTTTTATATAAAATATTTAAGATTAAACCTTTGTTTTTCATATTAAATATTTTCTATGAAATCGCAGCTTATTTTTTATTTATCAAAAACAAACATCTCCTTAAGTGATAAAAAAAACTGATCTTCCTAAAAAAAACTGTCCAGTTTGTAATAAATCTTTTACCTGGAGAAAAAAATGGAGATTAAATTGGCCGATGGTTAAATATTGCTCTAAAAAGTGCTCAAAATTAAGTAAATAAACAAAACTAAATCCTCTTCAAGTCAGATATGCAAAAAATAAAGTAATAGTAAGACATAAAATTAGTATTCTAAAATAATGAGCAATTACGAACAATTTAGATCAGTTATGAAAGATGCTGGTTTTGCTCTATCGAGTAAACCAGTAACTAAAAAAATTTTAGAAAATGCTATTAAATTTTCAAAAAGTAAGGAAAAAACAATATTAGCAAAGCAACATGAAATATCGAAAAAAATTTATTTTCTTTTAAATGGAAATGTAAAATTTAATAAATACTTTGAAAAAAATTCTCTTACTTTTGCAAAGATCAATAAAAGAAATTCACCATTAGGTATATCTGGATTAAATCCTCCAGGAAGATTTATGGCTGAAATATTGATTGATGAAAATACTGAATATTATTCTTTTGATTTAAGTTACCTAGATGAAATTGAAAGTGTTGACCCAAACTTTGTTGCAACTTTTTTATCTTATATATTATTTTTTTCAACCAATCTTTTATGGTCAACTAGAAATCTTGACATTGCTTTTAAACAAAATAATTATCAAATATCTAAGGGATCAAATTCTGGAATTAACGAGAGTAATTATGAAAAAATAAAAGATACAATTTTTTTTTCTTCTATAGTTGAGGAAGATGTTAAAAAATTATTAAATTTAGGTGAGATAAAGTTATACTCTACAGATGAAATCATAACACTAGAAGGTAATGATAGCAGTGGATTAAATATATTGTTATCTGGAAAAGTTGAAGGTTCATTTAATAGTAGAATAGATAATTCAATTAAGAAAAAATACAGATCGATAGCAAGACCAGGAGTGGCGTTTTCGTTATCTTGTGGCAAAAGATTAATTAAATTTCCATATTCAATTAAGGTGACTAGAGATACAAGAATATTACATCTATCCAATGAGGTAATTAATAATTTAATAGTAGATAATCCTGTTCTAGCAATCAAACTTCTCAAAAGACAAATTTGGCAATTAGGAAGATATCAGCAGAGTGCAACGGGGCTGGCAAGATACGCTGCTAAAAATGAAATAGAACTCTTGAAATTTTTAATACAAGATAATTTCTCTAAACTTCCTGTAAATTCAAAATTATATAGTGTGCCACACTTATTAGAAAATCGGTACTCTCATGAATTAGCTTTTGATATCATTTACAATCTAATGGTAACTGGTAATGAAATTGAAAAGTCTATTGCAAACTTGATGTCAGATGCGCTTAAAAGTTTTGAAAAGCAGCAAAGATTCTTTAAAGAATTAAATATAATTTATAATCGTGTAGAACAATTCAAAGAAATTAAAAGTAAAGACTCATTAGATAAATTAACACTTTCTAATTTTATTAAAGCATTTGATCATGTGCCTTACGTTATAAAGGGAATGGAAAATCTTCCAAATAAAGCTAATAATATTTTTTTTTATAACCATCTAGCAGCTAATGATGAAAATAAGTTACCTAATGGGCACTCCTTTTCAATAGACAGTCATTTCGTAAGTGCAAAAATTTTATATCCAAAATACGGTAATGGAGGAAAAAGAATAGTTCGTGCAAGTAGGAATACTGAGTATTGGAGGCATAATTTTTATGAAAATTTAGATTATATATTTATTCATACTAAAGAGTCAGATTTTCTAAATGAGACTCATGAAGAAAAAAAAGAGAGAAAAGATAAATTTTTTAAAGATGCACAAGATATAATTAATAAAGGCCAGCCGTTGGTAATTGCTCCTGAGGGTACCTCTGAAACAGAAGATAACTTTACTGAAACATCCCCTGGGCCCTTCAAACCCGGTGCGTTTACTTTGGCAAGTCAGTTAAAACCTGAACCTTATTTAGTTCCTATAGCTCTAGCAAACTTCGATAAACCAGTTTCCTCGACTGTTTACTCGGCGATTATTAAGCGACCTGTAAAAATTTCAAATTTTGTAAAAGACACTACTAACATGGAAGAAATAAAGTCTTTTTTACTTGATTATAGAAAAACTTTTAGAAGTTATGTTGAAGAGGCGTACAAATTATCTAATAAAGTTAAGCTTGATACACATGATTTAACAAATTTAAGTACTAATTATAATCTTGTAAGTCCAATCGAGGAAGAATTTGAATTAGATGTTAGAGAACTTGAATTGAACGCTATAAACAGCTCTATTAATCAGAAAGAAATAATATTATTCGGAAGTTCTACTTTTCGTATGTGGAAAAATTATGAACAAGATCTCGGTGGAAAAAATATTTTAAATCTTGCTTTTGGGGGTTCAACTTTATCTTCATGTAGAACATATTTTGAGAGAATTTTTTCAAATTATAGTCCAAAAATACTTTTATTTTACGCAGGCGATAACGATATCGGAAGAGGCTTAAATTCTGATCAAATTAATCAAGAATTTTTATTATTTGCGACTCAAGCTGCAGAAAAATTAAAGAATACAAAATGTTTTTTTATTTCAATAAAACCAAGTCCTTTTAGAAAAAAATTTTTAAAAGAGATTACTAATACAAATAATAAAATAAAAAAAACAATAAATCATTTAGAAAAATGGAAATTCATTGATATCTGTAACCCAATGTTAAAAGCTGGATATGAAAAGTTTTATGATCAAGATCAATTACATATGAATGACTTAGGATATAGTTTGTTAAGCAAGTCTCTGAGAGACGAAATCGCAAAGATAAATTAACTCAAATAAATTTAGCTAGAATTTTTGGAATGTTATTTTTAAAATTAAAATATCCTTTATTGGAAAATTGCCAAGAAAACCTATCTTCCTCGTTCAAAACAAAGTTTAACTCTAAATCTTGCTTTTTTCTTATAGTATTTAAATAAGAAAAATTCTCTCCGATGCTCGGGTGGAAGACATCAAAAGATTTAATTTCATGTGTTAGAGTTTTAAATTTTACTTCATCTATGATTTGTAAATCTTCAAACCTTTTTTTTTGGTCATTAATTATTTCTGATTTATAATCTAGTACCTTTTGTCCAAGCTTTATTCTTCGAGCATCATTACTCAATAATACTAAGTAAATATTTTTATATTTTTTTAAATTTTTATTTTCTAAATTTAATTCGTTCTCAAATATTATCAAATTTTCATTTGAATTATCTTTTACAATAAAATTAAGTGGATTTAATTTATATTCTCTTTTATCTATTACAGGTAAAGCGTTCTCATTTAACTTAACATTCTTATATTTATTATTAGTAAACTTGCTTATGTTCCATGATTGAGCAACGTAGTGCTTTCCTTTAGTTTGAAGTCCAGCAACCCATCTCCAACTCAATGTGTTAGAAGCAGCATCACCATCAAATAAATGTTTCATAAAGAATTCTGCACCTTTTTGCCAAGGTAGATTTAAAGTAAATATCCAAATGCTAGCAAACCACATTCTTGTGTGATTATGTAAATAATTATTTTCTTTAAGCTCTTTTACCCAATCATTAAAACATTCAATTTGAGTTTCGCCATTGATTGCCTTTTTATATTTGTCATCTTCATTTAATCCTTTTAAATCCTCTATAAAGTCAGTCCAAACTTGAGGTCTAAGTTCTAACCAACCTTTCCAATAAACTCTCCAAAATATTTCTTGAATATATTTTTCAACTTTTTGATATGGAAACTTTGATAAAACTATCTTTGCAACTTCATATTCAGTGATTAATCTATGTGAAATGTAAGGTGATAAACAAGATACATTTGATTTGTTATCTGGCCCTAAATCAAAATTTCTTTTGAAGCTATAGTTTGCCAAATTATTATTAATAAAATTATCAAGCTGTTTTAAAGCTCCATCCCTTGAGATTTCGAATTTCATTAGTCTTCGTCATCCCTCCAACCATCGATAAAAAGCTTCCAGCATGCAAAAGACACGCAAACAATTCCGACGCAAAAACCTAAAAGTACTCCATTATGCTTACCTAAATATATAGATCCATAGTGAGTGCTTAGTATTGGCGGCACAACTAATATTGCACCAATAATTAAGTATCGTATTGCGAAGGGTGGTCTTTTCAAATTGAATTTCCTTGATCAAGTGGCATTGAAACTGCAGTCGTGAACCAGCAATTAACACAGTTTTCCTCATTACCTTTACTTACATGCCATTCATAAAAAAATTGTTGCTTCTCATCACTTAATATTTTTACTCCATAAACAAATTTATTTTCAGTATTCGTAATTAAATCTATCTTATGTGAAAAATGGTTTAAAAGTATTCTATAATGAACATCGTAAAGCATAATTCTAAATCTAGGGTATGGCCCAGTCATCTTTTTATTATCAGGATGAGCAAATATCCATGTTTGTTTAATGCCGTTATCTTTGTCATCATTATTTTTGAGAGCATCTAATTGTATTTTTATAACATCGTAGGCAGATAAATTTTTGGCTGGTTTTATCATTTCTGCATTTGCTGAATTAACAAAACCTAGAAAAAAAATTGCTAAAATTAATTTTTTCAATTCCATATTCTTCTCAAGGTATCTTCTCTTTTACACCCATTTTTATACATTAGATAACGAATAAAATTTTTCTCATAATAATCTTGGTGATAATCTTCTGCTGGATAAAATTTCTTAAATTTCCAGACTAAAGTGACTATTTCTCTATTAAATTTGCTTTCTAAATTTTTAAAAGATTTATCAATAAATTCTTTTTCTAGTTGATTCTGAAAAAAAATTACTGATCTATAGCTTTTACCTTTGTCGCAAAACTGACCCTCCGAGTCGAAAGGATCTATATTTCTCCAGAAAATATTCAAAAGGCTTTCATAACTTACAATATTTGAGTCATATGTAATTTCTATCGCCTCTACATGTCCAGTATCTTTATAAATTACATCTTGGTAAGAAGGATTTTTTAAATGACCCCCTGAATATCCGGAAATCGATGAAAGAACTCCCTCAACTTGGTCAAATGACTCTTCCATACACCAAAAACAACCACCAGCAAAATAAGCCTTTTTTTCCACAGCGTGTAGATTAAAATTTAGGGTGAATAAGGTGACAAAAAGTAAAATTTTTTTCATTTATTAAATGATATATATAAAAATAATGGAAAACGACGGATTTATTGTCATAGAGGGAATTCACAAAAATCCTAATAATATAAACACTTTAGACGAACAAACTAAAATTATTCATGGTCC
>CACATS010000008.1 GCA_902535505.1 uncultured Pelagibacteraceae bacterium
TTTTTTTAAATCAAATTTAACTCTTTTAATTACAGTTTCCTCTCTAAATTTTAGAAATTCAGAAATAAATTCTTTTAAATTTAAGATCTTTGGTTTTGAATTCACTATTGCCAGTGTATTAAAACCAAATGAGCTTTCTATATTGGTAAGCTTAAATAATTGTCGTCTCACAGTTTCAGGTTCTACACTTTTTCTAAGTTCGATAACCACTCTAATTCCTTCCCTGTTGGATTCGTCTCTTAAATCTCTTATCCCCTCAATTTTTTTATCTCTAACGAGTTGTGCTATTTTTTCAATTAACAATGACTTATTTACTTGATAAGGAATCGATTTAATAACTAACGTCTCTCTTCCACCCTTTTTTTCCTCAAATTCTATTTCTCCTCTTATTTTAAATGATCCTCTACCTTTATTGTAACCTTGTTTTATAATGTCTTTGCCAATTATTACTCCTCCTGTAGGAAAATCAGGTCCTGGAACATATTTCATTAACTGGCTTATTGTAATTTCTCTGTTATTTATAAAAGCTATCGTAGCGTTTACTATTTCTCCAAGATTATGTGGCGGAATGCTTGTGGCCATCCCCACAGCGATACCACCAGCCCCATTAACTAAAATATTCGGATATTGTGACGGCAGTACCTCAGGTTCTTTTTCAGTCTCGTCATAATTGCTTCGAAAGTTTACAGTATTTTTTTCGAGATCTTCGGTTAAAAATTGAGAAATTCTTCCAAGTTTAGTCTCTGTATATCTCATTGCTGCAGGAGGATCTCCATCAATAGATCCAAAGTTTCCTTGCCCGGAGATAAGTGGGACACTCATTGAAAAATCTTGAACTAGTCTTACTAAAGCATCATAAACTGATTGATCACCATGTGGGTGATATTTACCAATTACGTCTCCTACTATTCTTGCTGATTTTCTAAAAGGTTTAGACCAATCGTAACCACCTTTGTACATTGCATATATTATTCTTCTATGAACTGGTTTTAAACCGTCTCGCACATCTGGAAGTGCTCTACTAACAATTACACTCATCGCATAAGACAAGTAAGACGAACTCATTTCATCTTGAACAAATATAGGTTTAAAGGATTTATTATTTTCTAAGGTATTTTTTTCCATGAAAATTAAAAAGGTATCTCATCATCTAGATCAGAATTATCCTGACTCATATTTTCATTTGGTAAAGAGCTTTTGTTTTCTGAAACTAAATTAGAGTTATTTGAGCTAGATCTGCTGTCAAGCATTGTTAAGCTTGAATTATAGCCTTGAAGCACAATTTCAGTTGAATATTTATCTTGGCCCGTAGCCTCGTCTTTCCATTTCCTCGTGCTCAATTGCCCTTCAATATATACATTAGCGCCTTTTTTAACATATTGTTGAACCACATTGACTAACCCTTCATTAAAAATTACTACTCTATGCCATTCTGTCTTTTCTTTTTTTTCTCCACTTGATTTGTCTTTCCAAGATTGACTAGTTGCTATGCTTAGTCTAGCAACGCTTTTGCCGTTTACCATTTGTTTTATTTCAGGATCTGCGCCTAAACGACCTATTAATTGCACTTTATTTAAACTTCCAGCCATAATATTTTGAGTTAATTTTGATTTTATTATTATAAAAAGTCTTTTATTTATATCATATTTGATTACTAAATATAAGGTGATTATTATTTGAAGGAAAAAAAATGTTGAAAAAAATCGTTGTAAAAGGGGCTAAAGAACACAACTTAAAAAATGTTTCTCTTGAAATTCCTAAAGAGAAATTGGTTGTTATAACTGGCCTTTCTGGGTCTGGAAAATCATCGTTAGCATTTGATACGATTTATGCCGAAGGACAAAGAAGATATGTTGAAAGCTTATCTTCATACGCAAGACAATTCCTTGATAAAATGAAAAAACCAAATGTAGATTTCATTGAAGGCTTGAGTCCAGCAATCTCTATTGAACAAAAGAATACCTCTAAAAATCCAAGGTCAACAGTTGCAACAGTCACTGAAATTTATGACTATATGAGAGTTTTGTTTGCAAGAGTTGGGGTCCCCTATTCACCGTTCACTGGTAAACCTATTAGATCTCAGCCGATTAGCGAAATGGTGGATAAGATCAAAAAACTTCCAAAAAATAATACTATTTATATTCTTGCTCCAATAGTTAGAGGTAGAAAAGGAGAATATAAAAAAGAAATTTTAAACTATAAAAAAAGAGGATTCTCAAAAATTAAAGTTGACGGTAAATACCTAAATATCGATGAATTTCCAAACCTAAACAAAAAAGTAAAACACGATATATCAATAATTGTTGACAGAATTATACTTAATTCAAATTTGGGCAACAGGCTCGCCGATAGTGTTGAAACAGCTGTAAATCTTTCAGATGGTTTATTAATTGTAGAATATGAAAATGAAACCCTGCCAAAAAAGTTTAGGAAAAGGGAGTCCATAACATTTTCATCCAAATTTTCTTGTCCCGAAAGTGGTTTCACAATTGAAGAAATCGAACCAAGACTGTTTTCATTTAATTCTCCATATGGGGCGTGTGAAGAATGTGAGGGCATAGGACATAATTTAAACGTTGATCCCAACCTTGTAGTAACAGACCCAAAGAAAAGTCTGCAAGACGGTGTTATAGAGCCTTGGTCAAAATCAACTTCATTATATTATGCTCAAACATTAGCTTCTGTTGCAAAACATTATAAAATTTCAATGTCTGAACAATGGAAAAAAATTCCAAAGAAAATTCAAGATATTATTCTTTATGGTTCTGATGAAGACGAAATAAGATTTTCTTATGACGATGGATACGAGACCTACTCAACAAAAAAAACTTTTGAAGGTGTTATAAACAATCTTGAGAGAAGATATTTGGAAACTGATAGCGAATGGAAAAGAGAGGAAATATCTCAATATCAAAGTGAGTCAGATTGTGAAAAATGTAAAGGAATGAGGTTAAAAGACGAAGCTTTATGTGTAAAAATAAATAATTTGAATATAAGCGAAGTTACTGAGAAATCAATTGATATCGCACAAAAATGGTTTTCAAATTTAGAAAACGTTTTAAATGAAAAAGAAAAGAAAATTGCTCAACATATTCTTAAAGAAATAAATGAAAGACTTAATTTTTTATTAAATGTTGGGTTAAATTATCTAACTTTGTCAAGAGAGTCTGGTACTCTATCCGGTGGAGAAGCACAGAGAATAAGGTTAGCATCACAAATAGGTTCTGGTCTTACTGGAGTTTTGTATGTTTTAGATGAACCATCTATTGGTTTACACCAGAGAGATAATAAAAAACTTATCGCAGCATTAAAGAAATTAAGAGACTTGGGAAATACAGTCATAGTTGTTGAGCATGATATTGAAACAATGGAAAGTTCAGATCACATAATTGATATTGGACCAGAAGCTGGTCTTAAAGGAGGTCAAATTGTTGCAGAAGGAGAAGTAAAAGAAATTATTAAAAACGATAATAGCATCACTGGGAATTATTTATCTGGTAAAAAGTTTATTCCAGTTCCAAAAAAAAGAAGGTCTGCAAAAAATGGAAGGTTTATAGAAATAAGTGGTGCAAGTGGAAATAATCTAAAAAAAGTAAATTTAAAAATACCTGTAGGAACATTTACTTGTGTTACAGGCGTTTCCGGAAGTGGAAAATCGACTTTAATTCTTCATACTTTGTATAATGCATTTAATCTAATGTTGAATAAAAATAAAAGTCGTAAAGTTCCAAAAGCTTTTACTGGATTTAAAGGTACTGAGTTAATAGATAAAATTATTGATATTGACCAATCGCCAATAGGCAGAACACCAAGGTCAAACCCGGCAACTTATACTGGAGCTTTTGGTCCAATTAGAGAATGGTTTGCCGGACTTCCAGAGTCGAAAGCAAGAGGTTACAAGGTAGGAAGATATTCGTTTAATGTGAAAGGTGGAAGATGTGAGACCTGTGAGGGTGATGGAGTTTTAACTTATGAAATGCATTTTTTACCCGATGTGTTTATACCTTGTGATACTTGTAAAGGGGCAAGATATAACAGAGAAACCCTCGAAATAAGATTTAAAAATAAAAATATTGCCGATGTTTTAGATATGACAGTGGATGAAGGTTGCGAATTTTTTGAAAATATCCAAAGTATTAGATCTAAACTAATTACCTTGAAACATGTTGGTCTTGGTTATATGAAAATTGGTCAACAAGCAACTACACTATCTGGTGGAGAGGCACAAAGAATTAAACTTGCCAAAGAACTATCTAAAAGACCTACAGGTAGAACTCTATATATTTTAGATGAACCAACAACTGGTTTACATTCTCACGATATCAAAAAATTACTAGAAATTTTACAAGCATTTGCGAATACTGGTAACACTGTTGTAGTTATAGAACATAATTTAGATGTTATAAAAACTGCTGATCATATAATTGATATGGGCCCAGAAGGTGGTATCAACGGAGGAAGAATTATCGCTGAGGGAACACCAGAAAAAATTTCAACTGTTAAAGAGAGTTTTACTGGTAAATTTATTCGAGAAATTATAGGTAATACTTCCATGAAAAAGACTGCTTAAAATTCATATATATGGTATAAAAGAATCATGACTAGTGTTTTACAATCATTATCAAAAACAGTTCACCTATCTTTAGGAATTGCAATTTTATTACTTTTAGGATTGCATTTTTTTGGTGATGGTTTCGCTTTTGATAGGTATTTCTTTAGTTGGCTATTTAGGTATTTACACGTATTGACAGGTATAATGTGGATAGGTTTGTTATGGTATTTTAATTTTGTGCAAATACCATCTATGCCTAATATTCCTGACGAGCAGAAACCAGCAATCGGTAAAGTAATCGCTCCTAAGGCTCTATTCTGGTTTAGATGGGCTGCTTTAGGAACAATAATAACAGGCTTAATAGTTTCATATCTGCAAGGATATGTTCATCAAGCTATGTTGCTAGGAATAGGAAGTGGTGATCCAAAAACCACTGCAATTGGAATAGGAATGTGGCTTGGAATTATAATGGCATATAACGTTTGGTTTGTAATTTGGCCAAATCAAAAGAAAGCTTTAGGAATAATTGATAGTTCCCCAGAAGAAAAAGCTAAATCAGCAAAAACTGCAATGTTATTCTCAAGAGCTAATACTTTACTATCTTTTCCGATGCTTCTTTCAATGGTAGCAGCGCAAAACCTTTACTAATTAGGGTAAAATTTTTTCTTCTTCTTTTTCTAAAGTTTTATAACTAACTTTGAAAAATTTTAAAATTGGTGAGGCTACAAACATAGATGAATAGGTTCCAATAATCACACCCAGAATCATAGCAAATGAAAAACCCCTTAAAATTTCTCCTCCCAATATATAGATTGAAATTAATGCTAATAATGTAGTTATCGATGTAATAATTGTTCTTGAAAGGGTTTCGTTTATAGACAAATTAGAAATATCACTAATACTTATTTTTGTATATTTTAATAAATTTTCTCGTATTCGGTCATATATAACTACGGTATCATTCATCGAGTAACCAACTATTGTTAGTACTGCTGCTATAATAGATAAATTTATTTCCAAAGATAAAACAGAAAAAATACCTAAAGTTATTATTACATCATGAAATAATGCTATAATTGAACCAATGCTGAATTGCCATTCAAATCTTATCCATATATAAAAAAGCATAGCAGCTAGAGCCAAAGAAATTGCAATAATTGATGACTCTAAAAGTTCGGAACTAACCTTTGGACCTACATTTTCTACCCTTCTAAAATCAACATCAGCATTTAAATTATCGGCTAAAGTTTTTTTTATCTCAGGTATTAAGTTACTGTTATTAGTGTTTTTTTGCTCAACTTTAATTAAGTAATCACCTTCTTTACCGAATTTTTTAACATTAATATCTCCTAAATTCATAGATTTAAGAGAATCTCTAATTACTGTGGCATTAATTGAAGTATCGGTTCTTAGCTCAATTAATGTTCCTCCTTTAAAGTCTATTCCATAATTCAACCCTTTAAAAAAGATAAAAATTATACTTAAAATAAAAATAATTAGTGAAAAAATATTTGCTTTTCTAAATTTTGAAACAAAGTTTATATTTCTAGTCATTATATTCTTAATGTTATATTTTTTTTTCTTAAAATTATCATTGATGTTAAGTGTCTTGCTAAAAAATAAGCGGTAAAAAGAGTAGTTAAAATTCCAATCCCAAGTGTGATTGCAAAACCTTTAACCGGTCCTGACCCAAATGCAAATAATATTATTGCGGCTATCAAAGTAGTTATATTTGCATCTAAAACTGTAATTTTTGCTTTAGAGTAACCAGAGTCAAAAGCATGGATAATAGATTTTTCAGTTTTTAACTCCTCTTTAATTCTTTCAAATATAAGGACGTTTGCGTCCACTGCCATTCCTACAGTTAGAATAATTCCCGCAATACCAGGAAGCGTCAATGTCGCCTCTAAAATAGTTAATACACCAACTAACATTAATAAGTTTGCTATAAGAGCAATATTTGCTACTAAACCGAATAATCTATATTTATAAAGCATAAAGAAAATGACTAAAATAAATCCTACAATGAGAGAGGTTATTCCTGATTTAATGGAGTCTTCTCCGAGATCGGGTCCAACTGTTCTCTCTTCAACTACATTGAGAGGAGTTGGTAAAGCTCCTGATCTGAGAAGTAGAGCAAGATCGGTGGCTTCTTGAAAAGTAAAACTTCCCGATATTACTCCTTTTCCAGAAGTGATTGGTTCATTAATATTAGGAGCACTTATTATTTTGCCGTCAAGTACAATCGCCAATCTTTTTCCAACATTATCAGTGGTAGCTCTGCCGAATTTTTGAGATCCAATTCTATCTAATGTAAAAGATACTGTCGGCTCATTTTGTTGATTTTGAATACTTGGTTGAGCATCTATTAAATTTTCACCACTCATTACAATTCTTTTACTTATTTTTAATGGCTCACCGGTTTCAGAAATTAATTCATCAACTCCAAACTCAGAGTTTTCACTTACCATTCTAAAATTTAGTTTAGCAGTTTTTCCTAAAAGTGTTTTAATTCTTTCAGGATCTTTAAGCCCTGGTAATTCAACTAAAATTCTTTTTTCTCCTCTCTGCAATATTGTTGGTTCTTTAGTGCCTACGTCGTCTATTCTGCGTCTCACAATTTCAATAGATTGTTTTAAAGCTGAATTATTAATTGTCAGTAGTCCAAACTTAGATAATGAGACTTGAACATAGTTACTATCTAATTTTTTGTAATCTAATTCAAATGCCCTATAGTTATCAATGTATGGATTTATAAGATTTTCTTTTCTAGAAAAAAAAAATAATTCAAATTTTTCTAAATCACTTATCTTAAATGTAAGATTTTTTTTGTTAATCTTAAAATCAGTATAATTTAGTTTGTTTTCACGTAAGAGTTTTTTAATTGGAATTACTTTTGATTGTATTTTTTCCTCAACTAGTGAGTCAGAATTTATTTCTAATAAAAGATATGAACCGCCCTGTAAATCTAAACCTAAATTTACTTTTTTATCTAAAATGAGATTATCCTTATTTTGAAAATTTAAGACGGAAAAAATCGAAATTAAAAAAAAAATTAAATATATTAAAATGATATTTATTTTAGAAAAATTTAACACAAAAAAAGAATTATTTTTTTACTTCTTCTTTTTTAAGCAAGCTTGTAATCGTTGATCTTATAATTTGAACTTTAGTACCCTCTCCAATTACAACTTCAATTCTGTCATCCTCCATCACTCGATCTACTACACCTATAATACCGCCAGACGTAATAACTTCATCGCCTCTTTTTAGTGACTCAACCATAGCTTTATGGTCTTTTACACGTTTTTGTTGTGGTCTTATTAAAAAGAAATAAAAAATCACAAAAATTAATATTAAAGGTATAAATTGGGCTATTCCTTGTCCGCTCATGAAAAGACAATTATAATAAATGGGTCAGATTAACAAGTTAAATTTCATCAAATTTTATCTAAATTACTCATATATTTTTTTAATACATTTGGAATTGTAATCGATCCATCTTTATTTTGATTATTTTCTAATATAGCAATCATAAGTCTTCCAACCGCTAAACCAGAACCATTAAGAGTGCCTACAAATTCGTTTCCATTTTGTGATTTATATTTAGCCCCCATTCTTCTTGCTTGGAAAGCCCCACATGATGAGCAACTCGATATTTCTCGATACTTACTTTCAGAAGGTATCCATGCTTCAATATCGTATGTTTTTTCAGCGCTAAATCCCATATCGCCAGTAGATAATAATACTACTTGGTAAGGTATTTCTAATTTTTCTAGAATTGTTTTTGCACATTTTAACATTCTATCTAGCTCAATAATACAATTTTTTGGCTCTACAATGCTAACTAATTCAACTTTATAAAATTGATGTTGTCTTATCATGCCTTTAGTGTCTTTTCCGTAGCTACCAGCTTCTTTGCGAAAACATGGTGTTGAAGCTACATATCTTTGAGGCAGTTTATCTTTATTAATTAACGATTTTCTAACTAGATTTGTTAAAACCACTTCTGCGGTTGGGATTAAAAATTTTCTCTGATCAGAGTTTTCAAATTTTATCTCAAATTGATCTTCTTCAAATTTCGGAAGCTGTCCAGTTCCAAACATGACATCTTCATTTACAATTAATGGTGGTGAAATCTCAACATAATTAAAATCATTTGTATGAATATCAAGCATAAAGTTTATTAGAGCTCTCTCTAATTTAGCGATATTATTTTTTAAAATTACAAACCTTGATCCAGATAGTTTAGTTGCTACATCAAAATCTATCTCATTGGATTTTGAACCTATTTCAATGTGTGATTTAGGCATAAAACTAAATTCTTTAATTTTTCCAAATTTATTAATAAGCTTATTTGACTTTTCATTTTTACCAATTGGCACATCAGAATGAGCGATATTTGGCAAAATATGTATCAGCTCGTTAAGTTTATTCTGAGCAATTAATTGTTCCTGAGATAATTTTGATATTTTCTCAGAAATTTTTTTTGATTTTTCAAAATTTGATTTATCTTTTGATTTTGATAAAACTCCTCTTTCTTGTTCTAATTTTTCTTTTTCGCTAATTAATTTTCTATTTTTGTCATCAAGGCTTTTAAACAGATCAGTATCTAAATCAAAATTTCTATCGAGCAATTTCTTTTTAAAGGTGCTCAAATTTTTTCTTAATTCTTTAATATTATGCATCTTTTATTTTGTTTTCTTTTTTTTCAGTGAATCTCACAGTAAATATAGATAATTCATAGAGTAATAACAAAGGTATTGCTAGACCTACTTGTGTAATAGGATCAGGCGGAGTTAAAATTGCCGCTAAAGCGAATATTATTACAATTACATACCTTCTCCTTGTTCTCAAGTATTCTGAATTGACTACTCCAACTCTTGCCAATAGGTTTAGTAATATCGGTAATTGAAAACTTATTCCAAAAGCAAAAATTAACCTCATTACTAATGATAGATATTCATTCACTTTTGCCTCAAGTTGTATCGGTAAACTTGAATTAGTACCTATTGTCTCAAATGATAAAAAAAATTTTATTGCTAAAGGCATTACTAGACAATAAACTAAAAATCCTCCTAGCAAAAAAAGAATTGGTGTGGATACTAAATAAGGCAATATCGCTTTTTTTTCATTTTTATAAAGTCCAGGTGCAATAAATTTATATATTTGAATTAATAAAACTGGGCTCCCTAAGAAAACTGCAGTAAAAAATGCAACTCTCAGGTAAGTTATAAATGTTTCATGAAGTGCCGTAAAAATTAAACGCCTAGATACATTATCATCTTTTACAGCCTCAGCATAAGGTGATACTAAAAAATTGTAAATATGCTCTGCAAAAATATAGGCAATAATGAATGTTATGAAAATAAAAATCAAAGATTTTAAAAGTCTAGAACGCAGCTCAATTAAATGACTCGTAAATGAATTACTATCAGCCATTTTTATCTTTTTTTATTTTATCATTTTTAGGAATGAATTCTTCGTCTAAATCGACATCTTTTGTGACCGAAGACACCTCTTTTTGAAAGTTACTAACAGTATTTTTAAATTTACCTATATATGTGCCAATTTTTTTTAAAGCTATAGGAAATTCTTTGGGACCTAAAACCAGTATTGCAATGATAACTACCGATAAAATCTCTAACCAACCAATTTGAGGCATTTTTATTATTTATTTTCGGAGTCAGAATTATCCGACTTAGAATTATCGTCTTGATTGGTTGTAGATGTATCATCAGACATACCTTTTTTAAAACTTTTTATGCCTTTTGCTACATCTCCCATCAAACTAGATATCTTACCTCGTCCAAAGAGCAAGACAACAAGAACAACTACAATTGCTATTTGCCAGAAACTAATTCCCATACTGTTATTTATATACAATAAAAAAGGTTAAATAAATATGTTTATTTTTCTTCTTCAGGTGTTTTTTTAATCGCCTCATCTATATCTTCGTAAATATTCTGCTTTTCAGATATAGACTGCTCTTTATAGAATTTTCCAGTTCCAAAAATAGATTTATCTATAGTTGATGTATCGATAAGCCCTGCTGACCCCAGTTCATCTATAGTTGGCAAATCTGATAATTTTTGGATGTTAAAGTGATTTAAAAAATTTTCAGTAGTAGCATACTGTATTGGCTTCCCAGGAACATCCTTACGACCAGCAGGCCTAACCCAATCAAGTTCCAGTAAAATTTCTAAAGTATTTGATGCAAATGAAACACCTCTTATTTCCTCTATTTCAGATCTAGTTACTGGTTGATGATAAACAATTATTGCTAAAGTTTCTACTGTAGCTTTAGATAATTTTTTTTGTGTAGATTTTTGTAATGCCATTAATTTTGATAAATCTTCTGCTGTTCTAAAAGACCATCTATTTTTTATACATACTAAATTAATTCCCCTTTTCTTATAAATTTCTTGTAGATTTTCTAATATTTTTTTTAAATTTACTGATGTTTGTACTCTTTTCTCAATCGTTTCAACATCCAAAGGCTCTGATGCTGCAAATAGAATAGCTTCAACTTGCCTTTCAATTTTAGTTGGTGATGATGGAAAATCTATTATATTATTTTTTTTTTTACTATTCATTTTGTATTTTTTATCATTAATTTATCAAATATTTTTTTTTGGGAAATAGAAAGTAAACCTTCTTTTGTTAACTCTAAACTTGCAGCAAAAATTCCAGCAATACCAGTTCTTTTCATTTTATTTTCTGAGTAAAATTTTGGAATTAATTCAATAAGATTTTTCCAATCTTTTATTTCGTTTAGATTATTTTTTAAATGTTTTATACCTTCTTCTGTTGTAAAAACCGGTAATTTTGGAATACTTATATTTTGAAAAGTTTTTTGCATTTGGATATTAGAATAAGTCTTTAACAATTCATACAGAGAAATATCATAAACAGGTGTATTAATAGATTTAATACCACCTTTCATTCCTCTAGAAAAAATATGAACCCCTAATCTTTTTTTTTGGAGCATTTGATCTGATAAAATTCTAATCAATTCTAATTTCTTCAATTGTAATTTTAATTTCTCAGCTACTTCAAGAGCTTTAAAGTCATCGTCGTCATCATCGGGTAGTAAAAGTTTTGATTTTAAATATGCTAGCCAAGTAGCCATCAATAAAAATTCTGATGCAGTTTCAAGGTTTAAATCTTCTTGTTTTTTTATAAACTCTAAAAATTGATCAGCTAATAAAGTGATAGAAATTTCCGCTAAATCAACTTTTTGTGATTTTGCTAAATCGAGTAAAAGTTCTAATGGTCCAGTATAATTTGGAATATCAATAGAAATCTGGTTCGAATTATTTGATTCCATTATTAATTTTACATTAAAAATTTATAAAATTCTGAAGTTTTTTTTGAAGTAAATTTATCAATATATGGTAGAGATTTAATCAATTTGAAGTTGTCACTTGTTTTTCCTGCGCAATATAAAACCAAATTACAACCGGCTTCTATTGATTTAGTTGCATTTGTAATTAAGTCATATTTCAAAGCTTTCATAGAAATATCATCTGAAATTAGTATGCCCTTAAAACCAATTTTTTTTCTTATAATTTCTTTGATAATTTTTTTTGAATGTGTTGCTGAATTTCTATTATCAATTTTAGTATAAAGAATATGTGCAGTCATAGCTAATTTTGCATTAGATAATTTAAAGGGGTAAAAATCTATTTGATTGAGCTTTTTTAAATGTAATTTTATTTTTGGTAATTTTTTATGGCTATCTACTAAAGCAGCTCCATGTCCTGGTATATGTTTAATGATGCCAGCTATTTTTTTTTGGTGTAGATACTTTAAAGTTAATTTTCCTAATTGCTTGACTGTTTTTATATCATTTGAAAAACTTCTACTTCCAATTATTTTATTGGTATTTTTTCTTATTACATCAAGCACAGGTATTGTATTAATATTTATACCCAGCTCGTTTAAAATTTTACTTAATGAGAAAATATATTCTTGGTAAGTTTTGGAGCAAAAATCTTTATTTTTTTTAAATAGATTTCCAAAAAAACTTGCTGAAATATCGTGTTTTATAATATTTCTCAATCTAGAAACTTTTTCTCCCTCTTCGTCAATTATTATTGGAAATTTAGTATCATTAGTTAAATTTCTTATACTCATGGTTAGGTTCTTTATTTGTTTTCTAGATTTTAAATTTCGTTTAAAAAGAATAACTCCCCAAGGTTTTTCTTCTGATAAAAGAATTTTTTCCATCTTTGATAATTTTGTCCCATTAAGACTTATTATTAATGCTTTCTTTTTCATTCTTTTTTAAGCAAATTCCAGAAGCTTCTTTTCTTATTTTCTTCAATGTCATCTTTTAAAGAGTTGTTAAATTCTATTACATTATTAGTATCATTTTTTAAAACAGGAAGATCAAAAATTTTTTCTTTCAAAATCCGATCAATATTTTTACGATTATAATTTTTAGCATCAACATTTTTACTAGAGGAATAATAATTATAGATACTTAGTATAAAAATAATAATTAATAAAAACATAATAATATTAAAGATTTTAATCATCACATTTTTTCGGGAAGTGAAACACCTAAAATATTCATTCCATTTTTAATAACTATTGCAATTAAATAAAGAAAGACAAAAGACTCAAATCTTTTTAAAACGCCCTTTTCAATGAACCTAAATTTACTGTCTTCATTTCCTTTACTCCAGTAAGAATGAAATAATGTAGAAAGCTCGTATAAATAATAAGGAATTTTATGTGGTTCTAACTTATAAGCCGCTGACTCAATTACTTTCGGCCACTCAAATACTTTTCTATAAATTTTTTCTTCGTACTCATTAAAATTAAACGATTTAGTATCAACATATATTTCATCTTTTAAGTTTTTTTTAAGAGTTCTAGCAATTGAATTAATTCTAGCGTATGCATACTGAACATAATAAACTGGATTATCTTTTGTTTTTTCTTTTACCTTTTCAAAATCAAAATCTAGCTCCATTTCATTGCTTCTGTTTAACATCATAAATCTTATTTCGTCTTTATTAACTTCATTTAATAAGTCTTGTGCAGATATAAAATCACCTGCTCTTTTAGACATTTTGAAAGGCTTACCATTTTTATAAAGTTTTACTAACTGACAAACTTTACAATTAAGTTTAACTTTTTCATTTGATAAGGCAGTTACAGCGGCTGAAATTCTTTTTATATAACCTGTATGATCTGCACCAAGAATATTAATCAAATTATCGAATTTTCTATTAATCTTATCTGAATGGTATGCAACATCATTGGCAAAGTAAGTCCACGATCCGTCATTTTTTTGTAATGCCCTATCCATGTCATCGCCAAATTTTGATGATTTAAAAATTAATCTTTTAACCCTTTTCCAGCTTTTAGACTCTTCACCCTTTGGTGGATCAAGATAGCCTTCTTCAACAAATTTTTTATCTTGTAATTTTTCAACTGTTTTTTTTACTAATTTTTGATTAACCAAATCTGTTTCAGAAAAAAAATTATCATGTTTAATACCAAGTTTTTCTAAATCATTTTTAATAAGGTTCATTGACTCCTCTAAAGAAAGAGCTCTTAGTTCTTCAAAACAATTTTCAAGTATCTCAATATTTAAGTGTTGATTTTTTGAAATTATATTTTTAGCTATTTCCTTGACGTAATTTCCAGGATATAAATGTTCTTTGATAATAAATTTTTCCTTAAATTTGATTTCCCTTATTCTTAAGTAAATAGACTCAACAAAATTTTTAATCTGGTTTCCATAATCATTTATGTAATATTCTTTAACAACTTTATTTCCATTAAATATTAGTAAATTAGATAAAACATCTCCAAAGATAGCTCCCCTGCAGTGTCCAACATGCATTGGACCAGTTGGATTAGCTGAAACAAATTCTACATTATATGTCTCATTAGTTTGTTTTGATCCAAAGTTTTCTTTATTCTTAATTATTTCATTTATATTTTCAGCAACCCCTTGTTTGGAAAGTTTAATATTAAGGAAACCAGGTCCTGCAATATCAATTTTTTCAAAATGGTTAATTTTATCAAAAAGAAGATTTTTAATCTTTAATGCTAGTTTGTTAGGTGCAGTTTTATTAGCTTTTGCTAAAACTAAACAAACATTTGTTGATAAATCGTAATTGAAATGCTCAGGTGGAATTTCTAGAATTATATCATGTAAATTGTCAATATTATCTAAATTTAAAAAATCTTTACTTTCTGAAATAATTTTATTTATTTGTTTTAAATAATTTTCAAATATATTCATTTAATTTTATTGTAAAGATTTATTGCATATCTATCGGTCATACCAGCAATAAAATCACAAATTGATCTTGCGATATTCGATTTGTCATACTTACTAACATTTAAGTAGCTTCTTGGATTTTTTTTTATTGATATGAATAATTTCTTAATAATTTTTTTTCCTGTGTCAGTATTGAAACGCACTTTCTTGTGGTAATACATTTTTCTTCTTAAAAAAACTTTAATTTTTTTATCAAATTTGCTCATTTTTTTTGAAAATGCCACAAGTGGATATTTAGATTTAAAAACATCGCTAATATTATTAATTTTATTTTTCTTAATATTTATTTGGGTAGTTTTTATTAAATCTTTAACCATTTCATTAATTATTTCTCTTACTATTTGCCTGATAACTAAATCCATTGAATTTTTTTTTATTTTTTTCTTATGTTTTAAAACAATTTTATTTAAAACTGGAATTTTCTCTAAATCACTAAGATTAAACAGATTTGATTTTAATCCATCTTCTATATCATGACTATTATATGCTATATCATCTGAAATCGAAGCAATCTGTGCCTCAAGCGATGGACTTAAAGAAAATTTAATTTTATTTTTGAAATATGAAAGTCCTAAAATTTTTTTTAATTTACTTAAATTTTTAATTGGGCCATTATGTTTAATCAATCCATCTAGTGTTTCCAAAGTTAAGTTTAAACCTTTAAATTCATAATACCTATTTTCTAAAAATAAGATTATTCTCAAAGTTTGAATGTTGTGATCAAATCCTCCAAATTTCTTCATACAATGATTAAGTGCATCTTCACCTGCATGCCCAAATGGAGTGTGTCCTAAATCATGAGCTAAACTGAGTGTTTCACATAAATCTTCATTCAAATTAAAAAATTTAGACAATGTTCTAGCTATTTGAGCTACTTCTAAGGAGTGAGTAATTCTTGTTCTAAAATGATCTCCAGAGGTATTAACAAAAACTTGTGTTTTATGTTTAAGTCTTCTGAATGCAGTGGAATGTATTATTCTATCTCTATCCCTTTGAAAATCTGATCTTAATGAAGTTTTTTTTTCTTTAAAAAACCTACCCTTTGACTTCAATGGCACAGCTAATTTAGATAAAGTTTGGATTGAATTTTTTTGCATGCTTACTATATAGATTATATACTAAATAATTATGGAAAAAAAATTAGAATTTACCAATAGTGCAAAAAAACAAATAGAAAAAATCATTAAAAACGAAGAAAAAAAATATTTTAGAATTTCAGTCCAAGGAGGCGGTTGTTCTGGATTTAAATATAATTTTAGCTTTGATGATAAAATTGAGAAAGATGATATCTTATTTAACAATGCTGTGATAGATAAGCAGTCACTTGATATAATTGCGGGTTCAACTGTGGATTTTAAAAAAGAAATGATTGGTGAATCTTTTTCTATAAATAATCCTAAAGCTTCGGCTTCATGTGGTTGTGGTCTTTCTTTTTCAGTTTGATGAAAATAATCTCTTGGAACGTTAATTCTGTTAGAGCAAGAATTACCAATATTGTTGATTATATCAAACAATCGAACCCTGATATTTTATTACTTCAAGAAATTAAAACTCAAGACATAAGTTTTCCTTATGATGATTTTAAAAATATTGGATATAATTCTTATGTTTTTGGTCAAAAAAGTTACAATGGTGTTGCTATTATATCTAAACAAAAATTAGATAAAATTAATAATAGCTTTGTTAAAGACGATTTAAAACAATCTAGAATAATAACTGCTGAGTTAAAGTTAAAAAAAAAAAAGATAGAACTTATTAATATTTATGTTCCAAATGGAAATCCTGTAGATACAGAAAAATATGAATATAAAAAAGAGTGGTTAAACAAATTTATATCAAATGTTAAAAAGAAAATTCAAAAAAACTCGAATATTCTTATCGCTGGAGATTTTAATATTATTCCTGAAGAAATAGATGTTCATGATTTTAAAAGATACGAAAATGATGCTTTAGGAAGGTTGGAAATAAGAAAAAAATATAGAGAATTAATTAATTTAGGTTTTAAAGATGTTTATAGATTTAAAAATAAAACAAAACAAGATTATACGTTTTGGGACTATTTTGCAGGTTCATGGCAAAAGAATTATGGTATGAGAATAGATCATTTTTTACTTTCGAACAGTTTAATTGAAAATATCAAATCTATTAATATAAATAAAAAACCACGATCCAAAGAAAAACCATCTGATCACACCCCAATCGAACTCGAAATTATTTAACTCTACCGTATATATCTTGATATCTAAATATATCAGTTTCTTTCAAAATTGATCCTAATTGAGCTTCAATTATTTTTACCGGTTTATTATAGGGGTTTTCTATTCTGTGAATAGATTTAACCGGTATGAAAATAGTTTCATTAGTTTTTAAAAAAAATTTTTTTTTATTGAGAGTTATTTTTGGCGTTCCCTGGGTTACAACCCAATGTTCAGATCGATGAAAGTGCTTTTGAAGACTTAAAATTCCTTTAGGTTTGACATAAAGTTCTTTAATTAAAAAATTTTTACCTTTGTACAAATTTGTATACCTGCCCCAAGGTCTGTAAAAAATATTTTTCTTTTTTTGATATTTAGTCTTTAATTTATCATAGATTTTGCAAATTTCTTTCCAGCTACCTAGATCAGACCAAGGTATGTTTAAATTTATAGCATTTATATCTTTTGATTTTTCCAATATTGCATAATCAAAAGAAATTGACTTACATTTTAAAAAGTCATTTTTATTAAGATAATAAACATTATTTTTAAATTTTGATTTATTTACAGAGTTTAAACAACAATTAAAGTTTCTATCTTGATACTTCCTAAAGTTATTAATTATTGATTTTTTTGTAAGGAAAAACATTCCTGAATTCCAATAAGCATTTTTTTTAATGATTTTTTTGGCTTTTTTTAAATTTGGTTTTTCAATAAATTTTGAAACCTTGTATTTATTGCTTACTCGTTTTGATAAAAAATAACCATACTCAGATGAAGGGTTAGTAGGTTTAATTCCAAATATGAAGATATTGTTATCTGTAAGGTATTTTTGATATTTTTTAACAGATTTATTAAACAGCTTTGTTTTCTCAATTAAATGATCAGATGTTAAAAAAATTAAGGGTTGATTCTCTGGTATCTCTTTTATTAATGCTGAACTAAGTATAGCAGGAGCAGTATTTCTTTTTGCTGGCTCAAGAATAATTTTATATTTCTTAAAACTTTTTAATCTTAAATGTTTTTTAATTTCGCTTAAATATTTTTTATTAGTACTTATTATTGGATAATCAAATATAGAATTTTTTACCCTTTCTAGAGTTTTTCCAAATAGCGTCCAATTTCCAAAATCAATAAATTGCTTTGGTTCATGATGTTTTTTGTCAGACCAGAGTCTTGTACCAGAACCGCCACATAAAATTACTGGACGTATTTTCATTAAATTTTTGAATATTCTTTAACTTCTTTTTTCTTGCCTGGATGTGTTGGAGCGCCGAGATAAGCAGGTCCTACCGTTTGAGCATATTTCCAAATTGTTCCCGATCCAAAACTTGATTTTTTTTCTTTCCATTTTTTTCTTCTAGCTTTTAATTGAGCGCTAGTGAGCCTTACATTAATTATTCCCTTTTTTGCGTCTATATCTATTACATCTCCATTTTTCAGAAGCGCAATTGGCCCGCCCATTGCAGCTTCTGGACCTACGTGACCAACACAGAAACCTCTAGTAGCTCCTGAAAACCTTCCATCTGTTATAAGTGCAACTTTTTCACCTTTACCTTGACCGTAAATTGCTCCAGTTGTTGAGAGCATTTCCCTCATTCCTGGTCCACCTTTTGGGCCTTCGTATCTGATTATTATTACATCACCGTCCTTATATTTTTTTGTCTGTACCGCTTTCATTGCATCTTCTTCATTATCAAAACATCTAGCTTTACCAGTAAATTGTAATTTTTTTAAACCTGCAATTTTTACGATTGCTCCGTCTGGAGCCAAATTACCTTTTAATCCAACAACTCCACCATCTGGGGAAAGTGGGTTATTGTATTCTCTTAAAACTTTTTGATTAGTATTAAACTTAATATAAGCTAAGTTTTCTTTCATAGTTTTACCTGTAACGGTCATACACTCACCATGAATATATCCTCCATCATATAAAGTTTTTAATAGCATAGGAACACCGCCAGCTTCCCACATATCTTTTGCAACGTATTTTCCTCCAGGTTTTAAATCAGCAAGATAAGGAGTTTTTTTAAATATTTTTGCAACGTCCATTAAATCAAATTTTACTCCTATCTCATTAGCTAGTGCAGGTAAATGAAGGGCTGCATTAGTGGAGCCTCCAGTTGCAGCCACAATTGTTGCCGCATTTTCTAATGATTTTTTAGTAACTATTTCTCTTGGTTTAATTTTTTTTTCTAATAAATTCATAACTGCTTGGCCACTTTCATAAGCATATTTATCTCTTTCCTCATAAGGGGCTGGTGTTCCAGCTGAATAAGGCAAAGCCAATCCTATAGCCTCCGATACGCATGCCATTGTGTTTGCTGTAAATTGACCTCCACAAGCCCCAGCACTTGGACAAGCCACTAATTCTAATTCTCTTAATTCTTCAGAGGACATTTTACCCGAGGAATGTTTACCTACTGCTTCAAACACATCTACAACTGTAACGTCTTTTCCTTTAAATTTTCCAGGCAAAATTGATCCGCCATAAATAAATACACTAGGAACATTCAATCTCAACATAGACATCATCAAACCTGGCAGCGATTTGTCACAACCGGCTATACCAACTAACGCGTCGTAACAATGTCCCCTAACAGTAAGTTCAGCTGAATCTGCTATTACCTCTCGTGAAATTAATGATGATTTCATCCCTTCATGACCCATGGCAATTCCATCTGTTACGGTTATTGTACAAAATTCTCTTGGCGTTCCTCCAGATTGTTTCACACCTCTTTTAACTGACTGGGCCTGTCTCATTAAAGCTGTATTGCAAGGTGCAGCTTCATTCCAAGTAGATACCACCCCTACAAACGGTTTCGCGACATCTTGTTCCGTTTCTCCCATTGCATAATAAAAGGATCTATGAGGGGCTCTATCTGGGCCTAAAGAAGTATGACGACTAGGTAATTTTCTTTTATCAATTTTAGACATTTAATTAATACTAGATACAATACTTCTTAATTTTCCATCTTCAATAGTTAATTCTTTTACTAAATTTTTATCGTTTTGTACTATTTCTTTAGGTGCATTTGTCACATAAGCCTTATTTTTGAGCTTATTATTTAAATTGGTTATTTGTTTATTAATTGTCTCAATTTTTTGTAAAATTCTCTCTTTTTGAGATCCTAAATTTACATCCTCATTAAAATTTAATGAAAGTTTTTCCTTAAGAACTAAGATATCTATTGAATTTTTATCTCTTATCTTTGTCGTAAGGACATTATTTACTCTACCAACCTGTTTTATCAAATTTATATTTTTATTTACCAATTTCTTTAATTTCCCTGATTTATCATCAAAAAATATGTCACAATATAATTTTGGCGTAATTTTTAACTCTGCTTTAGTAGATCTTATGTTAGAAATTATTTCAATTAAATCATTTATATTAGTTTGATTTTTGTTAAATTTATTAATTATCTTAAAATCTGGCCAACTGGAACTGATTAAATAATTATTGAAAATTTTTTTATAAGCATTTAAAGACCACAAGTTCTCAGTAAAAAAAGGGATAAAAGGATGAAGTATTCTAAGAATATTTGCCATCATAAATGACGAGAAAGCTTTAGCTTCTTTAATTTCATTTTTATTTTTTGAATTAAAAATAGGTTTTAAAAACTCTAAATACCAATCACAATAAGAATGCCAAACAAATTGATATGCATACCTAGCAGCTTCATCGAACCTAAATATTTCAATGTTTTTTGTGATTAAATTTTGTGTTTTTATAAATTCGTTGTAAATCCAATGGTTTATTGGAAGTTTAATTGAGTTCAAATTTATCTTTTTGCCTAAATTACAATTATTCAGTTTTAAAAAATTATTCGCACTCCAAATTTTTGTTATGAAATTTCTATTTCCTGTAACTCTATCTTTTGATAATTTTACATCTCTTCCTGGTGAGGCCATTGATATAAGCGTAAATCTTAAGCTATCTGCTCCATATTCATTTATTAAATCTAATGGATCGATCACGTTACCTTTTGACTTTGACATTTTCTGCCCCTTTTCATCTCTTACCAAGGCATGAACATATACTTTATGAAAAGGCGTATTTTTTCTAAAATAATTTCCCATCATTAACATTCTTGCTACCCAAAAGAAAATTATATCAAAACCAGTTACAAGAACTGACGTTGGATAAAACTTATCAAGTTCTTTTGTTTTATTTGGCCATCCAAGCGTTGCAAAAGGCCATAGAGCTGATGAAAACCAAGTATCTAAAACATCTGTTTCCTGTCTTAATTTAAATTTTTTATCTTTATGTTTTTTCTTGGCTAATGCTTCTGCACCCTTTTCATTTTCTGCTACAAAAATATTTCCATTTTCATCATACCAAGCAGGTATTCTATGACCCCACCAAATCTGCCGAGATATACACCAAGGCTCAATATCATTCATCCACTGAAAAAATGTTTTTGACCAATTGCTTGGAAAAAAAGTAGTTTTGCCCTCTTTAACTATCTTAATTGGTTTTTTGGATAATTTTTTTGCATCAACAAACCATTGCTCTGTTAAGAGAGGTTCGATTATAGTGTTAGATCTATCTCCATATGGAACTTTATTTTTAATATTTTCGATTTTTACAAGAGAACCATTATCCTTTAATTTTTTAATTATAAGTTTTCTTGCTTCAAATCTGTCTAAACCATGAAACTCTTTGACCCCATTTTTGTTTATTTTACCATTCTCTTCAAAAATATTTATTATTTCTAATTTATTTCTCTTACCTACCTCATAGTCATTGAAATCATGTGCTGGTGTAATTTTTACTGCTCCTGAACCTTGTTCCGGATCAGCGTAATTGTCAGAAATAATTTTGATAGTCCTATTAACAATTGGAATAAGAACATTTTTTCCGACTAAATTAACATATCTTTCATCCTTTGGATTTACAGCAACCGCGGTATCTCCCATCATTGTTTCTGGTCTGGTGGTGGCAATAGTGATTTTTCGATCTGAGTTCTTTATCGTATAATCAATGTAATATAATTGAGACTGGACATCCTTTTGGTTTACTTCCAAGTCAGAAATAGCAGTTTGAAGTTTAGTATCCCAGTTGACTAATTTTTTATCTTTGTAAATTAGCTTGTTTTTATAAAGATCAACAAAAACTTTAATTACAGCTTTAGAAAGATCCTTATCCATGGTGAACCTCGTTCTTGACCAATCACACGAACAACCTAATTTCTTAAGTTGATCTAAAATTATTCCACCAGATTCCTCTTTCCAATCCCATATTTTTTTAATAAACTTTTCTCTTCCTAAATCATTTTTTTTAATTCCTTCTTTCAAAAGGTTATTTTCGACAACTGCTTGAGTTGCAATTCCAGCATGATCTGTTCCTGGTTGCCACAGAGTTTCGAGGCCTTTCATTCTATTAAATCTAACTAAAACATCTTGTAGACTGTTGTTTAGGGCATGTCCCATATGTAATCTGCCAGTTACATTAGGTGGAGGAATTACTATAGAAAATTTTTTATTTGATTTGTTTTTTTTTGGTTTGAATAAGCCTTTTTTAATCCAAAAATCTGAGATTTTTTTTTCTTCTTTACTATGATTATATTTTTTAAATTCCATTTTTTTGATAATTAGAGATATATATCAGATTTCAATAACTATTAAGTTTAAAATCTAGATATAAGGCAGCAGTCCAAGAAAAATTTTTAGCACCCATTCCTAAACCTGATTTACAACTATAATATTCTCGAAATTTTTTTTTTTCGACTAAATTCAAGGTCTTTTTTCTTATTGTTTCTGCGAACTTCTTATCTTTATTTTTCAAACCTTGATATATAATCCAATTGCAATTAACCCATACTGGCCCTCTCCAGTAACGTCTTTCGTCGAATGATTTATGTTTAGAATTTATTGAAGGAAAAAGATATTTATTATTTTTATTATATTTTTTTAAGCTTTTTATTAATGATCTATTAATTGAATTATTATTTAAATCAGCAAATAGCATAAAAAAATTAGTTATTGAAGGTATAGTTACTAAACTATTATTTCTTATATCTTTATTCTTAAATGTCATTTTTTTTGAGTCAAATAATTTTACAAGTTTACTTTCATTTAAATGAATATATTTTTTTATTGAAGAATTTCTTTTATCAATACATTTAAGTAAAAAATCCAAATCTTTTAGAGCTTTTAGAAAAAGCGAATTAAATCCAACATCTACAACATTAAATTTTGATTTAAAGTAAAGTTTTTTTGGATCATAGTTCATTTTCTTTAAATGATTTTTAATAGTTACATATCTATCATAATCAATTTTCAAAGGTCTTTGGCTGTGATTGACAATTTCATTATCCTTTCTCTTATATTTAAGATTTAATTCTGTTTTGATCGTACTCATCGGTTTATCCCATAAAGGAGAATTATCATAACCACTTTCCCATGGGTGAAGTATGGAAATTAAACCAGTACGTTTAGGATCTCTGTATCTAATAAACCATTCTAAATATTTTTTAATTTTTAAAATAAAAGGCTGGTATTTTTTTATTTCTTTTTTTGAAAGCTTTTGTCTCTCAATAATTATCCTTAAAATACTTGCTAAGATAGGTGGTTGAGTTATTCCAGATGAGGAAACTTTTTTACCACAGTTCCAAGCTTTATAGTTAGGAGTATAATTTAAATCTTTAATATGGAAAAGAATGTGGGGTATCATTCCGTCATCCCACTGTCCTGAAATCAGTGTTTCAAGTTCTTTAAATGAATAGTCTAAATTGAAATTAGAATATCCTAATGCAATAAAAGCTGAATCCCAATTCCATTGAGCTGGATAAAGTTTAGTATTAGTGGGTAAAGTATAATTTAATCGTCTATTATTTATTAGAGTTCTCTTTGCTTCTTTAATTGAGCTATTCATTATCCTTTAACACTTCCAGCTGTTAAGCCGCTTACTAAATATTTTTCAAAATATATAAAAATTAAAAGTATCGGTAAAGTAACTACCACAGAACCAGCCATTAGATATTGCCGTGGTGTTTCGGCATCACCAGTTAAATGATTTATTGCTCTAGATAATGTGAATGTTTTTGGATTATCCAAAAACATGAGAGAAAATAAAAATTCATTCCAAGCTATCATAAACACATATAACGATACTGAAGCGATAGCAGGTAAACTAAGAGGAATTATTATTTTAATAATTATTCCAAACCAATTTTGTCCATCTATAAGTCCCGCCTCTTCAATTTCTTTAGGAATGCTTTTAAAGTATCCCTGAAGCATATAGATGGCAACTGGTAAAGTGGTTGCTGTGTAAACTATTAGTAAGCCTTCAACAGAATTCCTCAAACCTAGTTGACTAAAAACAGTGTATAAAGGAATTACTAATACTATCGCTGGAAACATATAAATTATTAATATTGAAGTTGAAAGAAAGGTCTTGCCAAAAAAATTTAATCTTGCAACAGCGTATGCTGCGGGGATAGCAAATAATAAGGTTATTAAAACAGTTCCAACTGATACATACGAGCTTGTAAGAATATATCTGCCAAAATCATATGTTTTAAAAATAACAAAGTAAGATTTGAATATCTCAAAAATATTTTTTGAAAAATCAATACTTAGATCAATTGGGTTAATTAATAAAGCTGTTTGCGTTTTAAAGCTTGTAACAAACATTATGTAAAATGGAAACAATATTACTAGTGCAAAAAATACTATTGCAAATAAAGATAAAAACTCGAACACAATTTTTTCAGATATAAAATCCTGATTTAAATATTTTAAATCATATTTTTTCAATTTATTTATAAAAAATAAATTTAGTAAAAAAATACCTACTGAGAACCACATAGGGGAGTTTTCATTTAAAAATGTATATAAAATTGTGTATGATAAGGATAATATAAAAGTTTTTAAGTTATGATTAAACTTTTTTCCAATAAATACACAAGTTATAACTAATCCGAGTGATAATAATAGATTTAGATTAAAGTTTAAATTTGTAAAATTTAAACCTTGCAAAGTTGCCAATATTTTCCATATACAAATTATTATTGTAAGAAAAATTGATGATGCAAGTAAAGTTATTATTAAAGATTTAAATTTCATTTACCTTTTTTCCAATTAATTTGAAATAAATAATCATAAAAGTTATTAATAGTAATACGATTACTATTGAAACTGCTGAACCCATGCCAATATTTGATATTGCAAATCCTTGTTGATACACACTTATAGGTAACGTTAAAGTACCCGAAGCACCGCCTGTTAATAAAAATATATCTTCAAATTTATTAAAGTTCCAAATAAATCTAATCATGAATAATATTGATAAAATCGCTGTAATTTGTGGAAGAGTAATATAAAAGAATTTTCCAAATGGCCCAGCACCATCTACATCCGCTGCCTCATAAAGATCCCTTGGAATGGCTTGTAGTCTAGCTAATATAAATAAAAAGGCTAAAGGGAAATATCGCCAAATCTCAAAAAATATAACCGTAGTTAATGCTAATCTAAGTTTTAACTCAAATCCTAAAATATTAATAATTAAATACTTTTGTCCAAGTAAATTTATAGGTTTTTCGATGACTCCATAATTGATTAGAAGAGAATTTATTGTACCGCTATTAGGATCTAAGAGTAAAGTCCAAGTATAAGCCAAAGCAACCACGGGACCTACATAAGGAA
>CACATS010000009.1 GCA_902535505.1 uncultured Pelagibacteraceae bacterium
ATGTACTTTTACCTGAGCCATTGGGTCCAATTATTCCTCTAATTTCATTTTTTGGGAGTTCAAAATCAACTTTATTAATAGCTTTCAAACCACCAAATGATTTAGATAATTGTTTAGTTTTTAAAATCATGTTGTTTTTTCTGTTCCAGTTTTCTTTTTAAATCTCTTTTCTAAGAAATATCTGTCAATAAAACCGCCTAAACCCTTAGGCATAAATAAAATAGTTAATACAATTGTTAAACCAAATATTAAAAGCTGATATTTATATAATGGTCTAGTTAGGTCATAAACAATTGTAATTACTATAGCGCCAATAATTCCACCCCAAATATGACCAAGACCTCCTAGAACAACCATAGCTAAGAATGTTACCATTTCTATAACTGTGTAATTATTGGGATGTATGTATCCTGGAGGCATGTGAGCGTAAACTGCACCTGCCGCACCAGCAAACATAGCGCTAAGAATAAAAGCTAAGATCTTATATTTTTTTACATTAATTCCAGCGGCTGCAGCACAAATTGGATCCTCTCTGATAGACATAAACGCTCTTCCAACTCCAGATCTTAAAATACTGAATGAGAAGTAAACCGCTATAATCATTATTGTCATTGAGATGAAGTAATATCTGTCCGGAGAGTCGAAGTTGTAACCCATTAAAGAAGGTGTTGGAATATCAGAAATACCAAATGTAGATCTAAAAAAGTTTCCGTTTTCAATAAATAATCTTATTGCCTCACCTCCACCTAATGTCGCTAAGGCTAAATAAGGACCTTCCAATCTAAAAGATGGAATTCCCATTGCTACTCCAAAAAATGCAGTAACTATTATAGCTATAGGTAAAGTTGCCCAAAAACCAAGTCCTAAATATAAAAATAATGTTCCAGCGGTATAAGAACCAACTGCAAATAAACCAACGTGTCCTACTGTAACTTGACCGCAATATCCCTTAACAATGTTTAGTCCCGCGGCAACCACAATATTCACAAATATTAAAGTAGCTAAATGTGACTGATAAACATCCGTGAAAACTACTGATGGTACAAAAGCTAAGATGACGAAAGCTATAATAAAAGCAATAAAAGGATAATCTCTGATAATCGATTTAAATTTTTCCATTATCCAACTTCTCTCATTAAATAATCTGAGTCATGTGAAGATGTGAGCATTCTTTTGTTTGTTTTCTTAATTTTGGGTAAATAGCTAACGTTTTTATATCTCCATACAACAGGTTTACTTAAGGCATAACTTCCATAAATGAAAAATCTTTTCTTACCTTTGATTTCTCTGAATAAAGATACACCATGGTAAGAGTTAGGTGTAGATTGAAAAAAAATTACACTCCCTTTTGACGGAGTAAATTCTTTAACTTTTGTTAGTTCAGAAATACCAGGAAATCTTTTAAAACTTTTTCTATATTTCATATCAGTTTTCTTTTTAAAAATTGATAAAGCTCCGCCATTTTTTTTTGGTATATCATTTAAATAAATAAGAAAATTATAAAGCCTTGTTACATCATCTCTGTGCGGCCTTAACCTATATCCGCCCCTAGAAACAGAAAAATCTATGTCTAAATTTACATTTGGGTTTTTATAAGTTTTCCCTAACATTTTCATTAATTCTTTTGAATTCATTAATTTTTTATTTGTAAATTTTTCCCTCAAAAATTTGCTGGGCAAGTATGCATTAGACCAACCATAATCCTTAAAAGTTTTTTTAAATCTATTTTCAACTTTTTTGTAAAAAGATTGGCTATTAAATTGTTTATATAATTTGTTAGATAATTTTGATTTTTTTAAATAATTTTTAAAATTACTTGACCCTTTGTTAATTCTATTTCTACCACCTTGTATTAAATCATCGAATGATTTTGCATTTTGAATTTCATCTATAAGTTTTTCACAATCTTTTTTTGAAATAGCACCTTTGCCAACCATTACAGGAAAGTTGCTTTTTACTTTCTTCAACTTATTAACGTTTATCATTTTTGTGGTTTCCTTGAAAAAATGAGCGGTAGTTTTACCTACCGCTCACAATTTTTTTAACTATTATAAACCAGCGCTAGCATTGAATGTTACAGTACCAGCAACTTTTGTTTTAAAGTTTTTTCCACCTTTAGTGTACTCAATCATAACAGGAGTTCTGTTACCATCTCTACACTCAGGCGTTCCTGATTTACAGAAATTGATTGGACCAGAAGCTAAACCTCTGAAATCAGTAGTATTCGCAATCGCGTCTCTTACTTTATTTCTGTCAGCAGCTAGATCTCCAGTGAATTTAACTTTTTTAAGAGCTATCTCTAGAATATCTAGTAAGTCCATCATTTGTGAAAAGTCATGACCAGGTACAACACCATATTTGTCTTTTACCATTTTCACAAATTTCTTAGCTTCAGGTCTAGTGTCAGATGCAGCGAATGCAGCTGAGAAAGTTACACCTTTTGCAGCAGAACCAGCATTTATTGGTATCTCTACTTTAGAACCAATAGAAGCTGTTACTCTGTGAACAGATTTTGGTATTCCAACTTCATACGATTGTACAAGTCCTCTAACTGTTTCATCCAATAAAGCTGAAATTACAAGAACTTCTGGATTAGTAGCTTTAGCTTTAGTTAAGTAACTTCTAAAGTCAGTTTCTTTTTCTCCAGATTGAACCATATAAGTTGGCTCAACGTTGTAGTTCTCTCTCATGTAATCAGCTAAAGATAATGCAAAATCTTTACCAGCAGCATCTGGACCATAGATATAAGCTATCTTAGTACCTTGATTTTCTGCAGTAAATTTACCTTGTACGATTTTGTAAAATCTTGATGATACAGGTACTCTAAAAATGTATTCACTACCTTTTTTAGTAATGTCGGCATTTGTTGAGTGAGGTATGATTTGTGGAACTTTAGCTTTAGCTGAAACAGGTACCATAGGTAATGTTACAGAACTACAGCTAGATCCAATTATAACGTGAACTTTATCTTGGTAAGCAAGCTTTGTTGCGTTTGCTACACCTTTCTCAGATTTACACTCATCGTTATAAAGTGTTAAGTCGATTTTTTGACCGTTGATAGTGCCTTCTTTATTCCACTTTGCAACAGTATCAGTAATTAACTCTCCGTGTTTATAACCAACATCTGATAGCATTCTAAAAGAAACACCAATTTTGATTGTTTCTGCTTGAGCTAAAGTCGTGATTACTAAACCTGCGGAAAAGACAATTGCTGAAAAAACAAATTTAAGTTTATTCATTATTTCCCCCATTTGTTATTTAATTGTTGCAGAGGCTATAAAATAATAGTTATAATGTCTATGACTAATAGTTACATTTTTGGTAAATCAGAAAAAAAAATTGGAGGATAATTGCTTAAGATTAATCAACTTATTTCTGGATATGGCTCTGTACAAATTTTAAATGGAGCTAATATGAAAGTTGAAAAACAATCTATAGTTGCATTACTCGGTGGTAATGGAACTGGTAAATCAACAATTCTGAGAGCCGCATCTGGATTAATTAGATCATGGAAAGGTACGATCGAATTTAATGGTGAGCAAATTCAAAACTTACCCGCTCACGAAATAGTTGGAAGAGGATTAGTGCAAGTAACTCAAGGAAAGGATGTTTTCCCTGCAATGTCTGTCACTGAAAATTTAAAATTAGGTGGATTTATTTTAAAAAGCAAACAACAACTGTCAGATAATTTAGAAAAGGTTTATAACTATTTTCCAAGATTAAATGAAAGAAAAGATCAATTGGCCGCAACTTTATCAGGTGGAGAGTTGCAAATGTTATGTATTGGAAGAGGGTTAATGTCTAATCCTAAAATGATAATGCTAGACGAACCTAGTGCTGCTTTAGCACCTCAAATTGTTTTAGATATTTTTAAAAATATTAATAGAATTAGACAAGATGGTTTAACAGTTCTAGTCGTTGAACAAAATGTTAGGATGGCATTATTACTTGCTGATTATGGATATGTAATTAAAGACGGTGTGATCAATGTTGAGGGCGATAGTAAGAAATTAATGTACGACGAAAGTGTAAAAGAGTCATATCTTGGAGGGACTAAAGCCAATGTTTAATAAACTGAGAATTGGAAAAAAAGGTGAAAATATCATATTCGGAACATTTGTGCTTCTCTATATCGGTTGGTGTGTGAATAGCCCTGATATGAATATTGAATCGCTTAAATCAGTTTTAACAATTGGTCTTTCTGTTGGTATTATTTATGGCTTAGTTGCGCTCGGAATTTCATTAATCTACACAGGTCTAGATGTAGTTAATTTTTCTCACGGCGAATTTTTCATGATAGGTGCTTTTGCCGGTCTTACCATGTTTAATCTTTTGGGTAATCAAGATTGGATTTTTAATATATTTCCTGATGCTTATGGTTGGATAATTTATGTAGTTTGTTTATTTACTGCCTTTGTTTCAATGGGTTTATTTGGAGTTTTTATTGAAAGAGTTTTCTTAAGACCTCTTACAAAAAAAGGTGGTGGTTACACTGTAGCTGGAATGGGAATAATCATATGTGGATTTGGTCTTTCAGTAGTTTTAATTAATGTTGCTTATTTAATTTGGAATCCAGTAGCAAAACCCTTCCCTGCAGAATTAGGTTTGCCAATGGAAATTGGAGGACTATTTTTACCGATTACTTATATTTGGATGATAGTCGTTGGTTTATCTGTAGCTGCGGGTCTTTGGTTCTTTTTGAATAAAACAAAAATGGGATTAGGTATTAGAGCCGTAGCTTACTCTAAAGATGTTTCAAATCTAGTTGGAATAAACGTACCACTATACATATCAATTATTTTTGGTATTGCTTGTGCAATAGCAGGTATTGGAGGGACTTTAGTAGGTCCAACTTATCAAGTTGTTGTATTCATGGGTTACATTATTCTTATGAAAGCTTTTGCTGCTGCGGTCGTAGGTGGTTTTGGTAATCTGCCTGGTGCAATAGTTGGAGGTTTTACAGTTGGAATATTTGAAACAGCTTCTTCTTTTTATATTTCTGGAAGTCACAAAGATTTATATGCCTTTTTACTAATGATAGTTGTTTTAATGATCAAACCAACAGGCTTCTTTGGTGTTCAAGTTAAAATGAAAGCTTAATGATAAAGAAAGATACAAAAGTTGCAGTATTAGGTGCTGGTGCTATGGGCTGTCTTTTCGGAGGGTTATTAGCTGAAAAAGGTTTAGAGGTTCATCTTATTGATGTTTGGAAAAAACATGTAGACGAAATTAATAGTAAAGGGTTAAAAATGATGGGTCATGGTGGAGATAGAACAATAAAAATCCATGCTACAACTGACCCAAAAACTTTAAAACCAGTCGATGCAATAATTATTATGTGTAAAGCTACAGCTTTAGAGCAAGCTTTGTCCAATTCAAAAAATATTATTGGAGATAATACAATGCTGATGTCATTTCAAAATGGTATTGGGCATGAAGAAATCATGCAAAAAATAGCTGGTAAAGAAAAAGTTTTAGGTGGATCCACAACACAAGCTTCTAGTATTCAAGGTCCTGGAATAATTCAAAACCATGCAAGCTTACCTTCATGGATTGGTGAATACGAAGGTGGTTCAAGTGATAGAGTAAAAGATTTAGCTGAAACTTTTACTGCACATGGCTTAGAAACTATTGCGGAAGAAAATATCAAAAGAAGAAAATGGATGAAATTATTTGCTTTAACAGCAATTGGTCCATTATCAGCAATATTTGATTTACATCATACAGATTTATACATTTCTAATAAAAATCAGACTATGTCTCGAAAATTAGGTAAGGATATAATCCTTGAAACTAGAGAGGTAGCTAAAGCCGATGGAGTTGATGTAAGTGAAAGCGATTGCTTAGAAATGTTTAATAGAATAGTAGACTCAAGGCAAACTAATAAATCATCTATGGCATTTGACGTGGTAAAGCATAGAAAAACGGAAATTGATTTCATAAGTGGAGCTGTTTCTAAAATTGGAAAAAAACACGGGATCAAAACACCTTTAAATGACCTCATGTATAATATTATTAAGATTAAAGAGGGTATGTACGTATAAGGCCTGTGTCTAAAGAAATTATTTGGCAACCATCAAAAGAGCAAATTGAAAATTCAAAACTAACTAAGTTTATACAGCATTGTAAATTAAATAATTACGATGAGCTTGAGAAAAAAAGTTTTTATGATCCTGGATGGTTATGGGACAATGTAATAAAATTTTCAGATTTAAAATTTTATAAATTCTATTCAAAAATATCAGATGAATCAAAAGGAATTCCGTGGACTAGATGGTGTGTTGGAGGAAAAACTAATATAGTTTTAAATTGTATAGATCGACATAAAGATAAAGAATTTTTCAAAAACCCTTTTATTTTTGCCGAAAGAGAGGATGGGAAAGAAAGCTCAATTACTTATGAGGAATTTGATAAGCAAATCTCAAAAGTTGGGAATACTTTAAAAGCAAATGGCTTTAAAAAAGGTGATGTAATCGCACTTTACATGCCTCAATTTATAGAAACTTACATTGCTTACTTTGCTATACTAAAAATTGGGTGTGTAGTGCTTCCTTTATTCTCTGGATATGGATCAAGGGCCGTTATTGAAAGACTCAACATAGCAAAAGCTAAAGGTATTTTTACTGTTGAAAAAACATTTAGAAAAGCAAAAGAAATAAGAATGTTTGATCAAATCAAAAATGAATTAGATCAAGTCATTTCTTTAGAAAAAATTTTTTTATTGGGAAAAGAGAAAGGAAAGAAAATCTTTAATTGGGAAAATTTTCAAAATGTTTCTGATAATTTGAAGACAGAGGAAACTGATGCTGAAGATCCTGCTATTATCCACTTTACATCTGGCACAACTGGAAAACCGAAAGGATGTGTTTATACTCATATTGGTTTAGTTGCTAAGATGTCATTTGATGAAGGAGTTTTAGCAGACTTTAAACAAAATGATATTCATTTGTGTATGGCTGATATGGGATGGATGGTGGGCTCTAAGTCTGCAACAATAGCCTCTGCACATGGAGCACAAATGGTAATCGCTGAGGGTGTCCCTGATTTTCCTGATGAGGTTCGTTTTTGGAAACTTATTGAAAAATACAAGGTTTCCTGGACAGAGCTTTCCCCTGCTCTCATCAGAACGCAAATGATTAAAGATGAGAAACTTTTTAAAGATTTAGATTTAAGCTCATTAAGAATGATTTGTACTGGTGGAGAACCTTGGACAGAAAAACCTTGGAAATGGTTATTTCAAGTCATTGGTAAATCTAAAGTTCCTATTATGAATTCAGCTGGGGGTACTGAGGTTTCTGGTTCTATTTTGCATTGTTGTTTACATCGTCCTTTTAAGGTCGGATCTTTTAATGCTCCCATTCCCGGAATGAGCGCAGACATCTTAAATTTAGATGGAAAAAAAGTTTCTACAAATGAAATGGGTGAATTGGTCATGAGAAAATCATCAATCGGATTAACAAAAAGTTTATGGAATGACGATAAGCGTTACATCGATAATTATTGGGGTGTAATTAAAGATTATTGGGTGCATGGTGATCTTGCAAGTAGAGACGCTGATGGCCATTGGTACTTGCATGGAAGATCTGATGATACCATAAAAGTATCAGGCAAAAGAATTGGTCCATCGGAACTCGAGAGCGTAATAGTAAAAAGTGGAAAAGCAAAAGAGGTCGCTGCTGTTGGAATACCTGACGCAAATAAAGGGTCAAAAATTATTTTATCTATCGTTCCTGCAGAAAATAATGATCAAAAAGAAAGTTTTTTTGAAGATTTAGTTATAAAAGATTTAGGAAAATCATTTAAGCCTGATAAGGTAATCTTTGTAAAAGATTTACCTAAAACAAGAAATATGAAAATTATGAGAAGAGTTATAAAATCATGTTTAGCAAACCAAGACCCGGGTGATTTATCAACGCTATTAAATCCAGAATCGCTAGAAGAGATTAGATCACATGCAATTTAAAGATATATTATATGAAGTCAAAGGTGACTACGCTCATGTCACTATAAATAGACCTAAAGTGTTAAATGCTTTTACACCAGTAACTCTTCAAGAACTTAAGACAGCTCTTGATGCTGCAGAAAAAGATAAAGAAGTTGGAGCAATAGTTTTATCAGGTGCTGGAGATAGAGCCTTTTGCTCTGGTGGCGATATGAATTGGGAAAGTTCTAAAGAATTTCAAGATCATGAATACGAATTTCACATTCACTTAACAAAATGTAGTAAACCAATCATAGCTAAAGTTGATGGGTACGCGATTGGTGGTGGAAATCATATGGCTTACTTTTGTGATTTAACTATAGCAAGTGAGAATTCTATATTTGGACAAAATGGTCCCAGAGTTGGTTCTCCAGCCGGAGGAGCTATCGTTGCCCACTCTGCGAATATTTTAGGACATAAACGAGCAAGAGAAATGTGGATGACTTGTAAAAGATACTCAGCAAAAGAGATGATGAATTGGGGTTTGGTAAATTCAGTAGTGAAAAAAGATAAATTAGATGAGGAAGTTAAAAAGTATGGCGATGAAATTTTAAAAGCTGCACCAACTTGTTTAAAAATATTAAAGGCCAGTTTTAGAAAACAATTTGAAGAAATTTTAAAAATTACACAAAAAGGTATGGTTGAAGAAGTTGCTCCTGGTTATTTTAAAACTGGAGAACAGGCAGAAGGCGCTAAGGCCTTTCTAGAAAAAAGAAAGCCAAATTTCAAAAAATTTAGATAATGAAAATTAAATCAATCAAAGCAATCACTTTGAGTATGCCGTTTAGCCATGGAGGAAAAAAGGTAATTTTTCATGGAAAAGAATGGAAAAGTTTAGAATTTAACTTAGTAAAAATTGAAACAGATAAAGGTATCACTGGTTGGGGTGAAGCCTTTGGTTATACAAGTTGGAAAGCAGTAAAAATAGCAATTGAAGAGATGGTGGCTCCTTTACTCGTTGGAAAAGATATGAGTAATATACCAGAACTTCTTTTAACTCTTCAAAAATCTTTGCACTTATTTGGTAGATACGGAATAACAATGTTTGCAATATCTGGTGTTGAAATTGCATTATGGGATGCTTTAGGCAAAGAAAAAAATAAGCCAATTCATGAATTGTTAGGGAAAAAAAATAAAGATCTATTTAAAGCCTATTCAAGTCTTTTTAGATATGGTGATCCAAAAATAATAGAGCAAAAATGTAAGCAATCATTAGATGATGGTTACCAAGCTATAAAACTTCATGAAATAGAAAATGATTGCATTGAAGCTGGAAGAAAAGGAACAGGTAATCTTCCTTTAATGTTAGATACTAATTGTCCTTGGACTTATGAAGAAACATTATCCAAAAAAGATTTTTTAAAAAGTATGAAACTAACTTGGTTGGAAGAACCTATTTACCCGCCAGAAGATTATGAAACTCTAGCAAAATTGAATAAAGAACTTGGAATACCCTTAGCCTGTGGTGAGAATGCTTGTACAGAATTTGAGTTTAAGTCAATGATCAAACAAAAAGCAGTTACTTTTGTTCAACCATCAGTAATTAAAGTTGGTGGTATTTATGAAATGTTCAAAATTATTCAGCATGCAGAAAAAAATAATGTCTCTGTAATGCCTCATACTGCTTATTTTGGACCAGGTTTTTTAGCTACTCTTCAATTAGCTGCATTGATGGAAAAAGATACCTATATTGAGAGATTCTATTTAGATATTGATCAAGAGTTCTACCCAAATTTTAAAAGAGCATTAAATGGGAAATATAAATTACCTTCAGGACCAGGTCTTGGTATTGACTTAGATTATAATAAATTAAGTAAATATGAAATATAGATCTGTTTTATTTGTTCCAGGACATGAAGAAAAAAAAATTAAAAAAGCTTATACATTAAATTCAGATTTAATAGTTCTTGACTTAGAATCAACTGTTCCTGAAGATCAGAAAGATCAGGCTAAAAAAATAATAAAAGAATGCAATGTTAATAAAGATCAAACATATATAAGGATAAATAATAATTCAGATTTAGAATTCGTTACATCAGAAAAATTCCCTGGAATATTTCTTCCATTTACAGAAACAAAAAAACAATTAATTGAGATAGATATATTATTAAAAAAAACTGAGAAATTGAAAACTGATATAATCCCAATTTTGGAAAGTATAAACGGTCTAGCTAATCTTGAGGAAATTTGCTCTTTTTCAGAAAGAATTCAAATTATATCTTTTGGCTCTCATGATTTAGCTAAATCTATAAATCTTAAGATTTCAGAAGATGAAAAAGAAATATTAGAATTTAGAAAAAATATAGTAAATAAATCTAAAAATATTAAGAGACCAATAGATACCTCTTTTTTAAACTTTAAAGATTTAAATGGATTTGAAAAATCATGTAATTTTGTAAAAAAATTAGGTTTTGGTGGTAAAGCTTGTATTCATCCAGACCAAGTTCAAATCTCAAACAAAATTTTTAAATGATAAATACTAAGAAACTTTTGTACTTTGCTTATGGTACAAATCTTAATAAAAAAATTTTTTTAAAAAAATATAAAAACGCTAAATATCTAAGCAAGCATATTTTAAAAGATTTTGAATTAGTTTTTAGATCAAAATATAGGGTACCAGATATACAAAGAAAAAAGGGTTCAAGTGTGAAAGGTATTATCTATGAAATAGATAAAATAACTGAGAAAAAATTAGATAGATACGAAGACTATCCTAAGTTATATATAAAAAAATTTTTCAATAAAAAAAATAAAAATGTAATGTATTATTTCATGAAAAAAAAAACTCCTATTTTAAAGCCTGCAAAATACTACCTTAAAGTCATGAAAAGCGGCTATCGACAAAATAACTATAAATTTAATTTCAAATATTAAAGTGAAAAACAAAATAAAGATTGCAGTTGTTGGGATTGGCTTGATGGGGAGTCAACATTTAAAAGCTTTAAGTGTTTCAAAAAAAGCAAAACTCCATTCAATTGTAGATGTAAATAAAAATTCTATAACACATGCTAAAAAATTCAAAGTTCCATTTTATAGATCATCGACTGAATTACTTAGTAATAATAAACCAGATGCCGTAATTGTTGCTACACCTAATCAGTTTCACGAAAAACATACGATAGGTTTTTTAAATGCAAAAATACCTGTTTTATTAGAAAAACCAATTTCCGATAATATTTCAAAAGCAAAAAAAATTATTCAAAGCTCAAAAAAAAATAAAACTCATCTACTTATTGGCTATCATAGAAGACACAACAGTATCGTAACTAAAGTAAAGAAACAAATCGATAGCGGAAATCTTGGAAAAATTGTTGCTGCTAATGTTATGTGCTGGTTATACAAAAATAAAGATTGGTACAAAGAAAAATGGCGTATTAAAAAAGGAGGAGGTCCTCTAGGTATTAATCTAGTACATGATATTGATCTTATTTGTTACTTATTAGGGCCCATAACACATGTTCAAGCAACAACCTCAAATAAAATTAGAAAATATAAAGTTGAAGATACCGCAATTGTTAATTTTACTTTTAGATCAGGTACTTTATGTACATTAAGTGTTTCTGATACAATTGTAGCTCCTTACAGTTATGAGCTTACAGCTGGAGAAAACCCTGCATACCCTATAACAAATCAATCAGCATATTTTATTGGGGGGACAAAAGGCTCGATACAATTTCCTAATTTAAAACATTGGTACAATAAAGGTGAGAGAAGTTGGTGGAAACCAATTTATCATAAGGATTTTAATATTCGTTTGAGTAGATTTACTTTAATAAATCAAATTGATCACTTATGCGATGTTGTGTCTGGAAAAGCTAAACCAAAAGTAAGTGGAAATGATGGCTTGCAATCGCTTAAAATATTTGATGCCATACTAAGAAGTACTAAAACTGGGAAAAAAATAAGAATAAACTAATGAAAAGACTTAAACTTGGTATTATTGGTGGTGGCCCTGGATCTTGGATTGGTCATGTACATAGAATAGCCTCAAGATTCGATGATAAATATGAAATTGTAGCTGGCGTTTTTTCAAGAAATTATAAAATCAATCAATCTTTTGGGACAAGTATAGGAATAAAAAAAAATAGGTGTTACAAAAATTATAAAGATCTTTGCTATTCTGAAAAAAAAATTAAAAATGGTATCGATGTAGTAGCGATTATGACACCCCCTGGGAGTCATCAAGAAATAGCAGAATTATTCATTAAAAATAACATTCATGTAATATCTGATAAACCATTTGCAGGTTCTCTACCTCAAGCTAAAAAACTTTATAAAATAATTAAAAGTAATAAAAAAATTGTTTATGGGCTCACACATAATTATTCGGCCTACCCAATGGTAAGACATGCTAAAAAATTAGTAGAAGATAAGAAGCTTGGAAATATTGAATATATTAACGTAGAATATGTTCAGGATTGGTCTAACGGTAAAAAAGTTACCCCGGGTTCTGCAAAGAAAATATTTAAATGGAAATTAGATAGAAAAATAGCTGGAGTTTCTACTGTGCTTAATGAAATAGGATCTCATGCATATCATTTATGTAATTACATTACTGGTCTTAAAGGAAAAAGCTTATTTGCAGATATCAAGCAATACTCAAAAAAAATTAAATTTGATACAAACGCTCAAGTTTTCATAAATTACGAGAATGGAGCAAAGGGTTTATTTTGGGCATCAACTACTGCTAAAGGTGGTGTTTATGGATTAAGAATAAGAATATTTGGTTCGATGGGAAGTTTGGAATGGGTACAGAATGACCCCAACTATCTAAAATATAATGCTGCTAATGGTGCAACAAAAGTTTTAGAAAGAGGTTTCAATGAAAGTGGTTTTTCAAAAAACTTTTCAAGAATTAAGTACGGGCATCCTGAGGGATATTTAAGTGCATTTTCAAATTTATATAAAGAAATTGCATCAAAAATTAATTCAAAAAATAGTAAGAAAAAGTTTTATTTTCCAACAGCGTATGAAGGTTTACTTACAGCAAGATTTATAGACGGATGTGTAAAGTCATCATCCAAGAAAAAATGGGTAGCTTTTTAAATGATCAAATCCTGTGTGATAGGATTATCAAAAGTTGGTATAATTCATTGTAAAAGTTTAATTAAAATAAAAAAAACTTCGTTAAATTATATTTTTGATAAAAATTACAATCTGAGCAAAAAACTATCTAAAAGATTTAAATGTAACACTTCAAGAAACTTCGATAATATATTAAAAAAAAAGGATATAGAACTATTTATTATTGCATCACCTACAATTACGCATGATTTTTACATAAAAAAATTAATAAAATTTAGGAAAATGATCTATTGTGAAAAACCAATTACGAATAATAATAAAAGCCTTAATAAACTCAAATACTTAATAAAAAAACATAAAATTAAATTTTGCGCTGGTTTAAATCGTAGATTTTCAAAGGAATACGTTGCTTTAAAAAAGAAAATTAACAAAAAAAAAGTTAATTATATCCAAATAATATCTAGATCGGCAAATCAAAATATTAATTTATCAGTAAGAAACGGAGGTCTTTTTTTTGATAAAGGATTTCATTTTTTTGATTTAGCTTGTTGGTTGAGTAATTCAAAACCAGAGAAAATGATTGTAATTTCGAAATCAATTAGTTCCGAGGATTTCTTAAATAATGGAGATTTCTCAGATGCAATAATTAATCTAAAACTCAGGAATGGAATATTCGTTGAAATAGTATTTAGTAGAAAGTGCAGATTTGGAAACTTTGAAAAAATTAAAGTGTACGGTGAAAAATTTTCATTAGACTCTGACAACTTTTCTGACAAAAAGACATTATATGATGACTTTTCTGTAAGACACAGAAAGTCATACTTAAATTGTTTAAAAAAATTTATTGAAAGTAAAAATAATCTCTTAATGAATGAAGCAATATTAACTCAAAAGATATGTGCTGATGCTTTGAAAAAAGCAAGGTACCAGTAATTATAAATATTTACTTAAAGCTCTACTTGCAAGTATTGATGAGGAAATATCAGTTTTAAATGTATTTAAAATTGATTGAGTCTTTTCAACCTGCTCCTTAATCTTACTCGGGTCATCAATAAAAGAACTTACAGATTTGAATAAATCTTTTGGATTACACTTAGATTGAAGTAATTCAGGTATTACCTCTTTTCCTGCTGCAATATTAATAATATTTGCGAATTTAACTTTAATCAAAGATCTAACAATTAAATAGTTTAAAAAATTCATTTTATAGAGAATGATGGATGGAACTTTAGATTTGCAAATTTCAAGCGAGACCGTTCCTGATTTAGCAACTGCAAATACAGATTTCTTAAGAGTGTGAGACTTTATTTTATCATCACTAATAATTTCACAATTACTTATATTTTGAGATTTTACGTAAGATTGAATTAAATCATAATGTTGTTTTGTCGAATGAAATATATAAATAAAATCTTGATAATTTTTGTTCATTAATTTAATAAAATCCAAGAGAATAGGCATTAAGACATCAATTTCAGATGTTCTACTTCCTGGAAAAATTGATATTAATGCTTTATTTTTTTCAAAAATTTGATTGATGTCAATTTTACCTTCAGAAGACTCATCTAATAAGGGATGTCCCACAAATTCATTGCTCATATTCTCTTTATCAAAATATGGTTTTTCAAAATTAAATAATAATAATATATGATCAATAAACTTCTTGATTTTCTTGACCCTCCCTTCTCTCCAAACCCAAACTTGTGGAGCAACATAATGAATTGTTTTTATATTTGAATTTTGTTTTTTTACGCGTTCAGCAACTCTTAAAGTAAAATCAGGACTATCAACTGTAAATAAAATATCTGGATTAAAATCTTTTATAGCTTTTACAGTTTCGTTAATTTTTTTATTAATTTTGAAAATATTTTTTATAACATTTGTAAAACCTATATAGGTAATTTCTTTTAAATCATAAATCGATTTTATACCTAAAGCTTCTAGATTTTCACCTCCTACACTCAAATACTCAATTTCAGAATTATCTTTTTTAAATTCTTTAATTACTTTCGATGCGAGTTTGTCTCCAGACGGCTCACCTGTTAGAATAAATATTTTTTTCACTTGTACATTCTCCAAAGTTCGCCCTTGTCAGATAGTAAATAAAGATCTCCGCTCTCATGTATTTTGATATCTCTTATTCTTCCTATATCACCTTTGAATAAAATTTTTTCATCAATAAAATTTGATTTGTTAAATCTTATTTTTCTTAAAGATTGATCTTTAAGAGATGTAATTAAAGCTTCACCGTTCCATTCTTTGAATGTTTTACCTTTGTAGATTGTCATAGCACTTACCGCGATAGAAGGAACCCAGTACTTTATTGCTTTTGTAAAACCAGGTTTCCATTTTGGACCAATTTTAGTGCCTGAGTAGTTAGTCCCTCCCCAACCTAAAATCTTCCAACCATAGTTTTCTCCAAAATTTGCTGTGCCAAACCAATCACCGCCTCTTGCACCATGATTGGTCAAATATATTTTATCATCAAATGGTGAAAGAGACATGCCTTGAGGATTTCTAACTCCAATTTGATAAATTTCTGGTAGCCAATCTTTTTTATTAATAAATTTTGGATTATCTTTTGGTATCGATCCATCCAAATTTATTCTTATAATGCTTCCAGGATGTTTAGTGAAATCTTGGGCGATCATCCCCTGGCCTCTTTCTCCAGCAGTCACATACAAATGTTTATTTTTTATTACTAGTCTAGATCCAAAATGATATCCAGAATTTATAGGAGGCTGGGCTTGAAAGATGTTTTTAAAACTAAGTTTCTCAGTATTAAGTTTTGCTCTTGCTACAGAAGTGCTGGACATTCCATTTGATCTATTTTCAGAGTATGACACAAATACAATGCTGTCTTTGTGAAGTATATCTAACAATCCTCCCTGACCATCTTCTAAGACTTTAAGATTATGACTTATATCTTTAATTATTTTTTCTTTTAAATTTACAAATTTTATATTTCCAGGTTTTTCTGTAATCAATAAATTTTGGTTATCTAAAAATGTTAAACTCCAAGGTCTATCAAACCCTTGTACAATTTTTTCTAATTTAAATTCATCAGCACATAAATTTGTGAATAATAGTAAATAAATTAGGAATATTTTTTTCATTTAATTAAAATAAACATTTTATTTCTATTTGCATATTTAATACTTTGCCTTTTATTTAAAAAAATATTTAATTTATGTTTTAAAACTATTCCTTTTAATCCAGCTATTTTACACTGTTTCAGAGTTTCTAATCCTACGGTAGGAAGATCGACTCTTAAGTCTTGTCTTTTTTTTGGGAATTTTATTAAAATTCCATTAGGGAATTTAGTTATTTTTTTCACTTTTTTAATCATCTTTTGTGTTCCGCCACTTCCCTCTATTGCTACAATTTTATAATTTCGACAAATTGCGCCTTGAGAAAATGAAAAATTACCCGACTTTTTAAGAGCTTTTTGTCCGCAAATAATATCTTTTTTATCAGAAGCATTTGGTTTAATTGTAGTATAATTACCTTTAGGCAAACTTATTTCAGGAGTAAATTTGTTTGAACTCACAGTTTGAATTTTTTCTCTTTTTAAAATACTTATAATTTGTTTTAAAATTGCTGCATCACCTAATCTAGAACTTTTTATAATTTTTGGCATATAATAAATCCCTTTGAAATCTAATTTTATAGATTTAAAATTTGGCTTTGTTACCTTACCTGCAAATAAAACTTTTTTACAATTTTTAGATTTTAGTATAGATATTATTTTGCCGAATTGACCAATAGATACAGCATGAGAATTTCTATCCTTTTTAAAAATCTTTTTTTTTGTTAAGTCTATAATTAAATATTTACTTTTTCTTTTAATCTTTTTTAAAATATATTTTGGAAATTCTGTTTCTCCAAAAATTAACCCGATCATAAATATTTTAACTAAGCGGAGAACAAATTGGTCTTTTTTTGTCTTTTTCTATAAATTTAATAACTTCGCTTACTAATTCATTATCTTTATATTCACCATTTATCTTGCTTAAATTTTCATGAAGATTTTTAGAGGCGAATATATCTTTAAAAGCTTTATCTAATTCTATAATTTTTTGATTATCATACTTCTGTCTTCTCAGTCCTATCAAATTTAAGCCTTGTAAATAATTTCTATTTCCTATCGACAATCCAAATGGGACTACATCTTTTAAAACGCCGGTCATTCCTCCAATCATTGCAAGTCTTCCTATTCTTGTAAATTGTTGAACTGCAGAGTTTCCACCAATAACTACTGAATCTTCAATAGTTACATGTCCACCAAGAGGAACATTATTAGCTATAATAACATTATTTCCAATTATACAATCATGGGCTATATGAGACGAAATCATAAATAAACAATTATTGCCAATTACTGTTTTGGATCCACCTCCTTTAGTGCCAGGATTAATCGTTACATATTCCCTAATTAAATTATTTTCCCCAATAATCAGACTATTTTTTTCACCTTTGAACTTTAAATCTTGAGGTTGAGTACCTATACTAGCGAATGGAAAAATTTTTGTTCCATTACCAACCTTTGTATTTCCTTCTATATGCACATTAGAAACAAGTTCTACATTCTCACTTAGCTCTACTCCTGAGCCAACATAGCAAAAAGGGCCTATTTTTACGTTTTTTGATATCTTTGCTTTTTCATCTATTTCACTTGATCTATGTATCATTATTTTCTATCGACTATTGTTGCTGACCATTCTGCATCAGCCATTCTTTTACCATTTACTTTTGCAGTACCCTTATATTTCCAAACTCGCCCATGTGATCTAATAGCTTCAATTTCTAAATGTAATTCACAATCTGGTATAACAGGATTTCTAAATCTTGCTTTGTCTACTCCCATTAAAAACACTAATTTATTTTCGTATTCTTTTTTATCAATTCCATGGGCTGTGAGTGCAGCTGCAGCTTGACCAAAAGCTTCTACAATCAAAACTCCAGGCATTACTGGTTGATCAGGGAAATGGCCTTGGACATAAAAACTATTTTTTTTTACATACACGATAGCAGTTGCAGATTTCAAGGGGACTATATTTATTAATTTGTCTATTAACAACATCGGCTCTCTATGAGGTAATAAACTTTCAATCGTTTTTTTATCTATTTCAGTCTCGCTCATTTTTTATTTTTTAAAAAATCTCGAAAAGGGACAGCGGGATATCCCATTACGATTTGATTATCTTCAATATCTTTAACTACACCGCTTCCACCACCAATTTTCACATTATTACCAATTTTTAAATGACCAGAAACACCAGCTTGACCACCAATAGAAACGTTGTTTCCTATTTTTGAACTTCCAGCAAAACCAACCTGCCCAGCAATCATACAATCAGATCCAATTTTAACATTATGGGCTATATGAACTTGATTATCTAGATAAGTGTTTTTTCCAATTTCTGTATCATCAATAGATCCACGATCTACTGTACAAGCGGACGCCATTTCAACATCATCGCCTATAACTACTTTGCCAATATGTGGAAATTTTATATTTTTTTTTTTAATTGGAATAAACCCAAAGCCCTTTTGACCAATTTTGCAATTGTCTTGCACAATAACTCTATCACCTATTATTGCATTTTTAATAATCACACCTGATCCAATTACGCAATCTTTTCCTATCATCACATTTTTTTCAATTATTGAATTAGACCCAATAATGGAATTTTTACCTATTTTCACATTTTGACCAACTAAAACATTATTACCAAATTTAACAAATTTATATTTATTTAATTTAGGAGTTTTTAAACTTAAATCAGGGTAGTCTATATCAGAAAAAGGGTAGATTTTTTTTAAAACAATAGCTAGCTCATAAAGAACATTATTAACAACAAGAATTGGTAAGTTGTTTGGTAAATATTTCTTTAACTTTTCAGTTGTAATGCACAAACCTCCCTTTGTTGATAATGCGTCATGCTTGTATTTAATAGAGTCAAAAAAAGTGACATCTTTTTTTTTCGCTAAATGTAAAGGTTTGATAGAGTCAATATAGAAATCTTGATTTATTTTAACTTTTGGAAATAATTTTTTTACTTTAAATTTGTTTTTTTTGAAAAATAAATTTAGATCCATCCAAATTTAATTTAGATTAATTGATTGAAGTTTTTTATTGAGAAGTGCCATTATATCTTTCGTAATATCTAAAGTCTCATCGGCTAATAATATATTTTTTTTGTCTATTACCATTCTAATTTTTTTTTCATTCATATAATTTTTTACTATTGGATTTAAATTTTTAAGTATTTCATTCCTTGCTTTGGCTCTTTGTTTGGCAACATTTTCTAATAATCTACCTCTCTCTTTTTGTATTTCTGATACTTTATTTCTTAATTCGGAAACTTTTTTTTTATACTCCTCAGCTGAAATAATTTTTTTTTGTTGTATAATTTTTTTTTCATCTTCTTGAAAGCTTTTTTCTTTTTTTTTTATATTTGCTATCCCACTTTCTAATTTTTTTTTTAAAAAACTTTGGGCTTTTTTTCCAGCATCACTCTCATTTAGAATTAATTTGAAATCTAAATAGTGTGGAACTTCAGCATACAATGAAAAATTTAAAGAAAAAAAAAATAAAACGGCAACTAAAATTTTTTTTATATTCATTATTAAAAAGTAGTTCCTAGATTAAAAGTAAAGCTCTCAGTAACATCAGTGTCAGCCTTTGATAGATTTTGTGAAATTACAAAATTTAAAGGGCCAATAGGGGAAAGCCAATTTACGGTGACTCCTGTGCTTGATCGTATTTTGTTGCTATCATCAATTGAGCTATCGTAATCCACACCCCAAACATTACCAAAATCTAAAAATAAGCCTACATCAGCATTTGAGTTTTCTGGCAAAACATTAGGAAGATTGGTTTCAAAATTTAAAGATGCAACGTAATTTCCTCCAACATGATCGCTGCCATCTACTGGGCCAACCTTATTTTTTTCAAAACCCCTTAATCTTGATGAGCTAATTCCTCTACGTTTACTTATTCTTACATCTTCTCCATCTAACCCATTAATAGTCGCAAGATAAAATTTTGTTGAACCAATGATATTTTCACTTAAGGATTTATAAAAACTTGAGCTGATAGTATTTGATAGGAAAGCTTTATCAGCTGCAATCGGAATTGATTGCCCAAAAGTAAATATCGATCCGCTAGTTGGCATAAAAGCCTTATCTCGTTGATCAAAAGTGAAACCATAATTTCCTGTTAACTCGCTGTAAGTACCGTCTTGTTTTTTTAACGCAGCTGAAGCGCTATCTTCTGTTTGTAAATCATCATAACTTGCTTTTAATCCTAGACGAACTTTAACGTCTTTATATTGTTCAAAGGAAGTTCCAATAGCTGCAGCAAGAATTGAGTTTTCAAAACCTAAATCAGGTTTATCGTTTCGTTCGCTTAAAAAGGAGTAAGTAATCGAGTTTCCTAAAAAATTATAGTTTGGATTAGTATATCGGAAATCTCCTATGAGAGACTCTTCGTCTGCTTGTATTTCCAAACCGATAGACTTTCCTTGTCCAAGCCAATTATTTTCCTTTATGTTAAATGCAATAGTTCCTCCTGATGTGCCTACACCAGCTCCAGCACTAATTTCACCTGTAGGTCTCTCCTCAACATTGATATCAATTATTTTTAAATTGTTTTTACTTCCATCATTAATTTCATAAGTTACATCATTAAATATATTTCTTGCTTTAATTTTTGCTATTGATTTCTCCAAACTTAGATTAACAAATGGATCACCTTCATCTAAAATAAGTTCTCCCCTTATTACGTCTTCATTTGTAACATTGTTGCCGGTAATATTAATTCTCTCAACTAAATTTCTAGTACCTTCGTAAACATTTAAGGTAATATTAATAGTGTCATTTTTTATATCTTCTTTAACGTTATGTTCAACAAATTGTAAATTATTAAATTCAATTAGTCTGTCCAGCTCTTCTAAAAGTTTTTTAATTTTGAACGGTGAATAATAGTCACCAATATATTTTTTAAATTCTTTATTTAATGGAAAAAATAAGTTTTTATCAAAAACTTCATCTATATTTGTGGAAATTTTATTAATTGTATATCTTGTTCCTTCCTCAATAGAATAAACTAAATCTGCATTGCCTGCTTTGTTGATTTCAGCAATATTTGAACTTATTTTTATGTCATAGTAACCCAGTGACTTATAATAATTTGTAAGTAATCTTCTGTCTAAATT
>CACATS010000010.1 GCA_902535505.1 uncultured Pelagibacteraceae bacterium
AACTAGCACTATATCAGGGTAAGCGATGGCAGCAGCTAATGAGGAATTTTTAGTTAAGTTAAGATATTGATTAGTCGTTGGCGGTATAATTATTCTTAAAGCCTGGGGCATTACTACTAATTTTAAAATTTGGTTTTTAGTCAAACCTATACTAGCTGCGGCTTCTTTCTGGCCTTTACTTACTCCCAAAATTCCAGCTCTTACATTTTCAGCGATAAAAGTTGCTGTATACATTGACAAAGCTAAAGCTAAAGCAATTAATTCAGGAATAATACTAACTCCACCTTCGTATGTGTAAACTGTTGGTGAAAGTTGTTTCAAAACTGGATATTCAAAAGTAAGAGATACTCCAAAAAAAAGAAAAGTTATTAAAGGTACTAATATTAATGTTGATAAAGATATTATTGTAGTTGGTAATTGTTTTCCAAATTGTTCTCTTTGTTTCGTAGCGTAAGAATTTATAAAATAAATTGCTATAAATGCAGCTATTATAGATAGAAGAAAAATATTAAAATTTGTCCATATAAACTTTGGAACGTACCAACCTTTTATTGTTAAAAAAGAAATATCATTAAAATTTATTCCGTTTTCAGGTAAAGGTAATGCACGCAATGCAGCAAAATACCAGAAAAAAATTTGTAATATTAAAGGAATATTTCTAAAAATTTCTACATACCATTCAGCTACTTTTGAAATCAAATAATTGTCTGATAATCTAGATACACCTACAATTACACCAGCAATTGTTGCAAAAAATATTCCGATCGCTGAAACTAAAATTGTATTTAATAAACCTACTAAAAATGCTCTCCCGTATGAGTGCGATCCGTCGTACTCAATCATTGAAAATGTGATATCAAATGATGCTTCTTGATTTAAAAAACCAAATCCAAAAGATATTCCTCTGTTACCCATGTTTATTTGAGCATTGGTTGCAAAATAAATAATTACAGACAGTAAGGCCAAAATGGTTACTACTTGAGGAATTAAATCTCTTGTTTTTTTGTTTTCAATGTTGAATTTTTTAAAAATCATTATTTTGAGAATAAAAAAAAGGGCCAGATTAATCCAGCCCTTTTTAATTTTATTAGCAATTATCTTGCTGGTGGTACGTAAAGAATTCCACCTTTAGTCCATAATTCGTTTGGACCTCTGTTTGGTAATATTCCTGTATCAGCTATGTGTTTCTTATAGCTTTCACCATAATTACCAACTTGCTCGATAATTCTTAAGCTCCAATCATTATCTAGACCAAAAGCTGCACCTAGTTCACCTTCAGCTCCAACTAATCTTTTGATAGCTGGGTTATCAGAGTCTTTTAAGCTTGAAGCGTTTGACGAATTAACGCCATACTCTTCAGCTTCGATCATAGTATTAAGAGACCATCTAACGATATCTTCCCATACAGAGTCACCTTGTCTTACAACAGGTCCTAATGGCTCTTTAGAAATCGTTTCAGGTAATACTTTATGTTCATCTGGGTTCGACATTTTTGTTCTTTGTGCCGCTAAGCCAGATTTATCAGTTGTATAAGTATCACATCTTCCAGCATCATAAGCTTGAACAACTTCGTCTGCTTTTTCAAACGCAATTGGTTCGTACTTAATATTTTTAGAATTGAAAAAGTCTCTCATATTAAGCTCAGTAGTTGTGCCTGTATTTGTACAAGCAGAAATACCGTCTTTGAAATCATTCACAGAATTAATTCCAGAATTTTTTCTAACCATGAAACCTTGACCATCATAAAAGTTCACACCAACAAAAGTTAAACCAATGTCAGCATCTCTTGATAATGTCCAAGTTGTGTTACGTGAAAGAACATCGATTTCACCAGATGTTAAAGCTGTGAATCTTTCCTTTGCACTTAACGGAGTATATTTAACTTTGTCAGCATCGCCTAAAACAGCCGCCGCAACAGCTCTACATACATCCACGTCAATACCAGACCAGTTACCTGATGCATCAGCATTAGAAAAACCAGGGAGACCTTGTGAAACTCCACATTTCACAAAACCAGCTTTCTTAGTATTGTCTAGAGTTTTAGATTTTTTAGAACCTGCTCCTCCTCCGCCTTGGCCGCAAGCAACCAAAAGTAAAGAAGCAAATCCAACTAAAATCCAAGTTTTGATAGATTTCATCATTTAAGATTTCCTTTTTTTTTATTGTTAACAATATTTTTGAATTAAGAATTCAAAACGAGCTTAATATAATTTTATTTTGTCCCTACTTCAATTTTATGATAATCAATATATGGTTCTAAATTTTTTAAAATTAACTAAATATGTTTATTTACAACCCAAATTTAAGATTTTTTGGATGAGGTCATTTCATGAAGTCTGCTCAAAGTTCTGCTAAAAATTTTTGAATGTTTTTTTGAAGTTCCTAATTTATCCAGCGCACAATTTAAAGAAATAGTAAGGCTAATTTTTTTTTCATAAAAAATATCAATTAATGTTATAAATCTTAATTGTTGATTGGATTTAAATTCATTAAAATTAGGAATCTCCTCAATAAATACATGTTTACATATTTGAGATAAATTTAAATAATCTTCCGCTCCAAGATTTTGATCACATAATTGATTGAAATTAAACCTTGCGACACCCTGATAAAAATTAATAATTTTAAAAACTCTTCCTTTTGTATTTATTTCCTTTTCTTCTTTTTTTAAATTTTTTGTAAATATTCTAAAATTTTGATTTATATTAAATAATGTTTTCTCATTTAAGGGATAAAAAATTCGTTGATTCTTGTCTTGTATCTGAGTTCTATAGTCGTCTTCTAAAAATAGTACTTTTTGTACTGAATTCTTTTTTATTAATTCAATAAAAGGAATAAACTGTTCCCTTTGCAGTCCATCTTTATATAGTTCAACTAATTTTGTATTCGTTGTAATTATAATCTTAATATTCTCTTTGAATATTCTTTCAAATAATTTTCCAAGAATCATTGCATCAACAATGTTTGTAACTTGAAATTCATCTAAAAAAATAAGATCGAATTTTTTTTTTAAGTTATTAACGTATTTTGTAATTGAGTTTTCTTCACTTTTTTTGTGTCTGAAATCATGAAAGTTAATCATAAATTCATTAAAATGAGCCTTCATTTTCTTAGCCTTAACTTGCTCATATACTTGACTCACTATCATTGTCTTTCCAACACCCACATTACCATATAGATAAAAACAATGTTTATCTGTCTTCGAAAAGAAACTTATTAATTTCTTTTTTGTATTTAAAAAATCCTCTAAAGATTTTACTACTTCTATTTGTTTTTGATTAATTTCAAATTTATTACTATTGCAAAATTCTCTAAAAGAATTTTGTAAAGAATTTTTAAACATTAATTATATATTATTAAATACAGCTTTAGCGCATTTTACTGTATCGCTATTTCCTTGCAGATCCTTTGTTCTATTCTCTTTATTTGCCAAAGTTTTCTCTATTGAATTTTCTATACTTTTTGATGCCTCATGCTCCCCTAAAAAATCTAGCATCATTGCTCCAGACCAAATTTGACCGATTGGATTTGCTATTCCTTTGCCTGCTATATCAGGTGCAGAACCGTGAACTGGTTCAAATAAAGATGGAAATTTTTTATCTGGGTTTATATTTCCCGAGGGTGCAATTCCTATTGTTCCAGTACATGCTGGCCCTAAATCTGATAAAATATCCCCAAATAAATTCGAGGCAACAACAACATCAAACCATTCAGGTGTTAAGACAAATCGTGCAGTAAGTATATCAATATGAAACTGATCAGTTTTAATGCTAGGATAGTTTTTTTTAATTAAATTAAATCTTTCATCCCAATAAGGCATTGTGATTGAAATACCATTTGACTTGGTTGCGTTCGTCACTTTTTTTCTGTTTCTTGATTTAGCTAATTCAAAAGCAAATTTTTGAACTCTATCTATTCCGTGTCTTGACATTATAGTTTCTTGAACAACAATTTCCCTCTCAGAGCCTTGGAACATTCTTCCGCCCACAGATGAATATTCTCCCTCAGTATTTTCTCTAACGATAAGCATGTCTATATCACCAGGATTTTTATTAGCTAATGGACAAGGAACTCCATCAAACAATTTTACTGGTCTTAAATTTATGTATTGATCAAACTCTCTTCTGAATTTAAGCAATGAACCCCACAAACTTATGTGATCTGGAACTTTTGAAGGATCTCCTACTGCACCAAAATATATAGCATCATGATTTGAAATTTTTTCTTTCCAATCATCAGGAAGCATTTTACCGTTTTTTTCATAATAATCGCATGAAGCAAAATCAAATTCGTCAAATTGTATATTGAACTGATGTTTTTTTGCAGTTTCCTTTAACACTTTTATACTTTCAGGCATTACTTCCTTACCTATTCCGTCTCCAGCAATTGTCGCTATTTTATAATTTTTCATAAGGTTATTATTGACCCTTTTCCCACATTACGCAACTTTTTACAATTTTTCCTAAGTTATTAAATTTTGGTTTCCATTGAATAAATTGCATTAATTTCTTATTTGATGCGATAATTTTGACTAAATCAGCTTTTCTTCTTTTTGTGACCAATATTTTAACTTTTTTTGAAGTTTGTTTTTTAAATTCTTTGGCAACTTCTAAAACTGAAGTTCCTTTATTGTAACCACAATTGAGTATTTTAGATCTATTTATTTTATCAATTTTTTCTAAGACTTTGAAATGTATCTCCGCAATATCACTCACATGAATAAAATCTCTTATACACGACCCGTCTTTTGTTTTATAATCATTTCCATATATTTTGAGAACAGGTCTTTTTTTCATAATTTCTCTTGAAAAATTTTTAAATAAATGATCACTCTTGTTTATCAGTCCAATTTTTCCTGAGGGGCTTGATCCTGCAATATTGAAATATCTAAGTATACCGTAATTAATATTGTTTTTTTTGCAAAAGGATTGAATAATCTTTTCACACTTTACTTTTGTTTTGCCATAAACACTTTTGGGTTTAATGATTGAGTTTTCTGAAACTTTAAACTGACCATCCTTATAAATTGCAGCAGTGGAGGAGAATATGAAATTTTTAATAGTGCTATTACTACAAGCTTTTAATAAATTTTGTGTTCCCAAAACGTTATTCCTATAATATTTTTTTGGATATTTTTCACCTTCACTTATTATTAAATTTGCTGCTAAATGAATAATGGAGTCAATTTTATTTTCTTGAATAATTTTTTTTACAGTTTTGTCATTATTAATATTTAATTTAAAAAACTTAGCTTTTTTATTTATAAGAGAACGGTATCCCGTTGACAGATTATCAACTATATAAATTTTTTTTTTATTCTTCACCAAAATTTCAGAAATGTGTGATCCTATATAACCTGCACCACCAGTAATAAGAATATTTTTGATCATAGTTTAATTGAATGGCGCGCCCTGAAGGATTCGAACCTACGACCCTCGGTTTAGAAAACCGATGCTCTATCCAGCTGAGCTAAGGGCGCTATATATTATTATATTTACTTAAAAACATACTAAGTGGTCAATATAAATCGGAGATTTCACGCCAAATTGTTCTGATTTTTCGTGTTGGTGAATATGATGGGAATGAACAAATACAGGTAAATGCTCTCCTTTTTTTGTTTTAAGAGTATATACAAAATTAGTTCCTCTAAACTTCCTATCTACTACCTCTAATTTTAATTTACTTTGATCATCATGGATTAAATCCTCGGGTTGTAAAAGAAGCTTGACTTTAGAACCAGATGGAAAATTATTAGACAATTTACCTCTTATTTCACCTAACTCTTCGTGTTCTAACCTGTGTACTGCGCATTCGCTATCTACTACCTTAACTTCTATAAATATACCTTTGTTTAAAAAATTTGCTACATCAATAGAATTTGGTTCATGATGTACATTATAAGGAACATCAAATTGTTTTAATTCTTGATCTAAAATAATTCCGCATTTGTCAGCCATTGAAAAGGCTTCGTAGGAGTCATGTGTTACGATGATAGTTGTTAAATTGATTCTTTTTAAAAGTTTTTTTACTGACACCTGTATTTCTTCCTTTAAACTCTGATCTATATTTGAAAAAGGTTCATCCAATAATAATAAATCCGGTTTAGACATTAATGATCTAGCTAATGAAACCCGCTGAGCTTCTCCAGCACTTATTTGGTGAGGGTATTTTTCTAATATAGGTTCAATTCTCAATAATTCGATTATTTCTTTAACATTAATATTCGGTCTATGGCCATTAAACCTTTTTTTCCCAAAATTTATATTGTCAATAACTTTATAATTAGGAAAAAGAGAATTATCTTGAAAAGAGAGGGCCACATTTCTTTTTTCCGGCTCAATATGAATTTCTTTAGAAGCTAAGATTCTATCTCTAAGTTTAATTTTACCTCCACTAAGTTTTTGTAAACCGGCAATCGTTCTCAGCATAGTAGTTTTACCTATTCCAGAAGGACCCAACAATGAAATAATTTCACCCTGATTTTCTATTATTAGATTTACGTTATTTACTTTATTTTTTTCACTTGCAGTAAAATTACCATTTTGTATCTCAAAAAAATTATTGGTCATCAATTTGATTATATTAATTTTTTTTTGAAAGTATATATTTAGATGAGAGAAGTATCAAAATTGTTGACCAAAATATTAAAAAAAGAGAAGGCAATGCAGCCGCCTCAAGTAGATCTTGGGATGCATATATATAAGCCTGAGTAGCAAATGTTTCGAAATTAAAAGGTCTTAAAATCATTGTCATGGGCAATTCTTTAATTACCTCCAGAGAAATCAATAAAATTATCAAAATTATATTTGTGCTTAAATAAGGGATATGGATTTTTAAAAAAGTATTAATCTTGGAATAACCAAGAAGATAAGCGCTTTCATCAATGGAATTATTTATTTTTTCATAACTTGATTTAATTCCATTAAAAGAAAGAGAGAAAAATCTTATAAAGTACGCCAATAAAAGTCCAAAAATAGACCCTATGAATAAACTTTTTGAACTTTTAAAATCAAAATTATTTGTAAAAAAATCACTTAAATTTGAAAAGAATGTTATAAAAGCAACTGCTAGAATAACTCCTGGTATTGCATAACCAGAAATTGAAAAAATTGTAAGGTAATTTAGAAATTTGCTTTTTGATATTCTGCTTCCATAATTTATAAATAGAGAAACAATTACAATTAAGGCGCTAGCTAATCCCACTAGCATCAATGTATTTAAATTAATTTTAAATATATCAATGTCTTGAATATATTTTGGAAATTTCACTGTCCAGTAAATCATTTGAGAAACTGGAAAAATAAAACTTAATAAAAAGATCAAAGAACAAATAGCAACTGGAATTATAGACTTTTTTCCAGTTAATTTAATTTTAGTAATTGACTTAAAACCACGACCTGGTTGATGATATTTTGCCTCTTGTCTTGAGTAAATTTCTATTGAAAAAAGTAAGAGGATAAAAATAAGTAATATAAAAGATATCTGATTGGCTGTATTTAAGTCATCAAAAGCCAGCCACGAATTATAAATTCCAGTGGTCAACGTATTCACACTAAAAAATGATACAGTTCCAAAATCTGACAAGCATTCCATTGATACTAAAGCTAAACCTGCAATGATCGCCGGTCGTGCTGAAGGCAAAACTATTCTTAAAAAAGTTTCCTTTGATGAAAGACCGAGATTTTTTCCGACTTCAATATAGTTATTCGATTGATAATAAAATGATGCTCTCGTTAATACATAAACATACGGAAACAAAGAAAACGATATAGATGCAATAGCTCCAATTAATCCGTCTATTTTTGGAATAACGGGATTGTAATTATTTTCACCAAATAGAAATGTTAATAATGAAAAAGCTGTGCCATAATTTTCAAAAAAGGCAATCATTGAAAATGCATAAATATAACTTGGAACTGCGAACGATAAGATTAGCGCCCAACTAAAAAAATTGGATAAAGGAAAATCATAAAAAGATACAAAGTATGCAGAAAAAATACCAAGAATAAAAGTAAAAAATACCACAAATAATAAGATTGTTATGGAATTAAAAATATAATCAAGCAAAAAAGTTTCTTTTAAAATATAGAAATAATTACTTGTTTCGTTAAAAAAGCTAAAAAAAATTGTAATAATAGGCATAGCTACCACTGCAGCTACAATTAGCGATCCAAAAAACCATATATTATATTTTGTCATTTATAAATTTTGTTATCATATAAAGATCTCTGGCTAAAGCGGCTTGAGTGTAGAATATTGCTAGCATTTAAAGCTAGAGAAATTGACATCAAACTTTTAATCTTTTTTAAACATTGATGATACAATTACTTTTACTTCCTCAATTTTAATTTCAGAAACCTTTCTATTGGAGAATTTTTGCTCCATTTTTTTAGCTTCCGACATACAAGGTGAACAACCCGTTTTTAACTTATTCAAGTTAATTTCTTTTTTTATTATTTTCCTCATATAATTAACAACTATTTCCAGCCTGCCGCTGTCATTACTTCTAAAGCATCTGCTTGTCTTTTCCCGTAATTTACAACTTTTGTTTTTAGATCTTGTTTAAAATCTAATCCCATATTAACAACAAGAGGATGTGGAGACACACCTTTTATCATTGGATACTCAAAAGTATTATTCACAATATGATTTTGAGCTTCCTCACTTAATAAGAACTCAACTAATTTTATTGCATTAGCTTTGTTCGGTGCTCCTTTTACAAGTCCTGCACCACTAATGTTCATATGAGTTCCTCTTCCATCTTGATTAGGAAAGAAAGGTTTTACTTTTTTTGCAGCTGCTTGTTGTTCTGGTCCTTTTTTTCCAGAAAGCATAAGTGCTAAGTAATAAGTGTTAGCTACTGCTATATCAGCTTCTCCTGCTGCAACAGCAAGTATCTGAGCTCTATCATTTCCCTTTGGAGATCTGGCCATATTTGAAACCATGCCTTTTGACCAATCAGCTATTTTAGCTTTTCCATTATTTTTGATTAATGAAGCTACAAGTGATTGATTGTAGATGTTGTTTGAGGATCTTATTACTAATCTACCTTTCCATTTTGGGTCAGCTAAACTTTCATAAGTTAAACCAGCTAATTCTGCACCACTCACTCTTTCCGGAGCAAAATATACAATCCTAGCTCTCTTAGCTATACCAGTCCATTTTGATGTTCTGAAGTTGCTTGGTACAGCAGATTTAATAGCTGCACTAGTAAGTCCCCCTTGAAGATTACCTTCAAAAGCACCTAGCCTTCCAGCATCAGCAGTGATGTATAGATCTGCTTGGCTATCAGCTCCCTCTTCAATTATCCTTTTTTCCAGAGCACCTGATTTACCCGATACAACATTTACTTTAATTCCTGTTTTTGCAGTAAACTTTTCATAAAGTTGAACATCAGAGTCATAATGCCTTGCACTAAATATATTTATCTCATTTGCAAATAGACTTCCTGTAAATGAAAGTAATAATAGATAGCTAATTATATAGGTTTTTCGCAATAATTTCCCCTTTTATTGATAATGATTATCATTTACAATATATTGAGAATGATTATCATTTGCATAATTGTCGCACTCTCAGATAGCATAATCTGTTGATAACTTCAGTAAAATAGAGTTAATAGATGCATGCTGCAAATTAATCCAAAAAAATTCAAAAATATTGAAAATAAATCAATCCCGTCGCCTTTAAGACCAAAATTTAGAAATAAAGCTCAAACAAATATCTATTTTCTCTCAAAAAGAAAATTACAAAGTGAAAAAAAACAGTCAATGCTAAAAAATATAAAGTTTATCTCAGGGATTATTATTTTAGTAGTTGGTGGTTACTTTTTATCTAATTAATTTTAGTCTTAACAGATCCCAATTTTTCAATTTTGCCTTTATAGAAGCCTTTACTAAGGATTGGAACAACTCCAACTGATGAACCCGTAAAAACATAAAAATCTTTATCATGTTTTATTTTATCTTTCTGAAGTTTTTTTAGGACAAACAATAAAGAATTCATAGGATTAATATAAACGGTATTGGTATTTCCATTAACAGATTGTTTAATTTTCGAATTAGAAATATTAGTTTTTAAATTTTTTACATTATTATTCTTATATTTCTTTCTTGGGCCAATGATAAATTTTATATTAGCTCCAAAATCAGAACATAAATCTCCAAAACTTTTTATACCTTTTTTCTTCTGCCTATAACCAACTACTTCAATACAGGGTGCGATATAATTAATAAATTTTTTCATATTGTTTTTTGATATTCTTTTTTTAAAATTGAAAAAATTCTTTTTAAGGAAATAACAAATTTCGAGTTCAATTCCTAAAGTGTATTTATTGATTTTTACTGATTTATTATTTTTCAAAACATTATGTTTGTATACAGATGCATAAAAAGGCTCTTTTTCTTTAAGTTTTTTTATTACAGGGATCCCTGTTCCCCCTGCTTTAAAACCTATAATTGGTTTTTTTATTTTACTTTCACATAATTTTCTAAATTTATCAGCATTCGAAAGTTTTTTTGTGTATTTACTTGAAATAGGATTTATAATTTTGTTTCTTAGAAAAGCTTTTACAAGTCTATTAGCAACTAAATTTGAATTTTTATCTTTCATTAAATATCATCTCCTAAATATATTCCTAATGAAAGAGCTGTTTCGACTAAAGAATCTTTTCTTTCGACATTCTTATACGTTTTGATACCTTCATCAATAGGTACGTCAACCACTCTTCGGTCTCTCCATGCTACCATTCGATCAAATTTTTTTTGATTAAGTAAATCTACAGCATAAACTCCAAAAGCACTAGCTAATATCCTGTCACTTGCTGTTGGGGGAGCTCCTCTTTGAACATGACCAAGAGATGTAACTCTACATTCAACATCTGTTCTTCTCATTAGTTCTTGAGCTATATAATCACCAATACCTCCAAGTCTTTGTTCACCGTCGATATATTTATGAACTACTTTAGAGCCATCTTCTTTTTTAACTGCCTCTGCTACTACAATTAGAGAATGTTGAATATCATTTTGTTTCATTAAATTAAGTTTATTAATTATCCCATCAATCGAATATTTAATTTCTGGAATTAAAATAATATCTGCACCCCCTGCAATCCCAGCATTTAAGGCTATGTGTCCGGCATCTCGCCCCATTACCTCAAGTACCATAGATCTTCTATGACTAGCGGCAGTAGATTGTAAATTATCTAAAGCTTGAGTTGCAACATCTACAGCAGTGTGAAAGCCTATTGAACTTTCTGTTGCTCCTACATCATTATCAATTGTTTTTGGAATAGCTACTATTTTCATATTACCGTCTTTTGCCAACTTTTTTAATATTTGCATACTGCCATCCCCACCAATTATTATTAAACCATCTAGTTTCATTGAATGGTATCCTTCAATTATTTCTTTAGATTTATCAACGTATTTTCCATCACTTGTGGGAATTTTAAACGGGTTACCTTTGTTTGTAGATCCTAAAAAAGTTCCACCTTGTCTTAACAAATAACCTCCAAAAGTTTTATGATTCAATTGAATAGCATCTATTGGCCGTTTAATTAATCCAGCAGTTCCATCTCTTATTCCGAAGACATCCATATTATATTTATTTTTTGCCCTAAAAAAGATCGATCGAATAGCTGCATTTAGACCACCGCAATCTCCTCCGCTAGTTAAAATTCCTATTTTTTTATTACTCATTTAATTTTTTGTTCTTTAATATTCTTTTTTAAGGAAAGTGGTGTTATAACATAAAAATCTCTTAATGGAAAAAAAAGCAAAAATTATAGCTACCCTTGGTCCAGCGATTTATAGTGAATCTAAGTTAAATAAGCTTGTAGATCTTGGAGTTGATGCATTTAGGATAAATTTTAGTCACAACACAAGTGGAATAGAAAAAATTATAAATCGAATTAGGAAAATCGAAAAAAGAAAAGGTAAAAAAATTTCTCTTATAGCAGATTTACAAGGAATTAAATTAAGAATTGGAAAAGTAAAAGATGGGAATCAAAAAATTAAGTTCAACCAAAAATTTATTTTAGACAACAAAGCACAAGCAGGAAATAACTTTAGAGTTAACTTTCCATATTCAAAAATACTTAAAAAATTGAAAAAAGGCAGCAAAATTTTAATTGATGATGGAAAATTTTTATTTTCTGTTGTTGGAAAGTCTAAAAATTCCGTAGTTACAAAGTGTAGAAGTCATAATTGCATTATTCGAAGTAATAAGGGTGTTCATATTCCTAATATTAATATGTCATTTAATAATCTTACTTCAAAAGATAAAAAAGATATTAAAACTGCCATTAAACTTGGTTGTAATTGGATTGCATTATCTTTTTTACAAAATGAAAAACTTATTCTTGAAGCAAGAAAATTAATAAAAAAAGATGTTGGGATTATTTCAAAAATTGAAAATAAAATTGCACTAAAAAATATTAATAAAATAATTAAAGTTACCGACGCTATCATGGTAGCGAGAGGTGATTTAGCAATTGATATTGGACATAGCGAGGTACCAAAAGTTCAATTAAGTTTGATAAAAAAATGCTCTGAAAATTCCAAATCAGTAATTGTGGCGACGCAAATGCTTGAGAGTATGATTGAAAATAACACGGCAACTAGAGCAGAAATTAATGATATTGCCACTGCTATTTTTCAAGGTGCTGATACAGTTATGTTATCTGCCGAAGCGGCCATCGGCAAATTTCCAACACAGGCAGTATCTACTATGTCTCAAACAATATTATCGACTGAAAAATATAAAAAGGACCACATAGAGGATTTTAAAAATTCTATTGTAGCAAATAAAGATCCTGTGAAATCAATTCTTTTATCTGTAAAAGACATTGCTTATAATGAAGATGTTAAAGCAATAATAGTATTTTCTAATTCTGGAAAATCAGCAAAACTAGTTTCAGCTATGAGACCAGCAGCGAAAATAATTACTATCTCTCCAAATATTAATGTAAGCAGACAAGTTTCCTTACTTTGGGGAGTTCAATCTGTGAATAGTCGCGATGCAAATGGATGGAAGGATATGATGTCAATTTCAAAAGAAATAATAAGAAAATTGAAGTTTGTAAAAAGAAATGATTTTGTTGTTATTACAGCTGGTTTGCCTTTTGGTAAAGCTGGTATGACAAATATGGTAAGACTTTATAAAGTTGGTTCAAAATGAAGTCCGCTTATACTATAGATGAAATTTTAGATGCAGTAGATGAATTACAAAAAAATAATAAAAAAAAAATTAAAAATATAAACAAAAACAAATTAACAAAAACAGAAAACTCAGATATTCCTATAAAAACTCTTAAATTAATTGAAGAAGCTGAAAAAAAACTTAATTAAATAAAAATATTTAAAGTTTTTGTAAGTTGATATTTTTATAGGGTCGATAATAAGACGATTTATTAAATACTGAACATATTAAACCATGTAATTCAGCATATATCAGTTTTCGGTCTTTATTCTTAAAAAATAATACTGCTTTTAAATATTTTGAGACTAATTTTAAGAGTAAAATAATTGCTTTCTTAAAAGCATAAAATTTTCCAAAATGTTTTTTATTGAAATAGTAACGACTCCAATTGTAATGCCAATTTCTATTTAATTTTGAAAAATATTCTAATCTTCTATCATGCGAGGATGAGCCAATATGAAAAGTCCTAATTTCTTTAGCAATAAAAATTTTTTTTTTGTTTTTTTTAATTCTTTTTGAGAAGTCTTGGGCTTCAAAATATAGAAAGATGTTCTCATCCCATAAATCTGTATTGTCTAAATTATTTTTGTTTATTAACCAAGTTAAATCAACATAATCGACCTCCTGTAAAAGAAATTTATTATCTATAATATTAGATTTATAAATATTTTCTATTTCATAATTTTTAAAAATTTTGTCGTTTGTATCAATCGGTGTCAAAACTGTGAAGCTTTGAAAATCTTTTATACATTCAATTAATTTTTCAATGCATCTGTCAATTAGCATTACATCTGGTTGCGTTATAAAAACAAAATCCGTACTACTCTTTTTAATTCCTAAATTTATTGCTTTACCCCAACCCAAGTTTTCATCTGGAATTATTATATTCACATTTTTAAACTTTTTTTCTGTCTTTTGTTTAAATTTAATATCTTTAGAATTTTCGATAATTATTATGGGAATATCTTCGCCTATCTCTAAAATTCTGTCTTCAACTAAAGAAGAGCTATAAAAAGATGGCATTACTACTGTAAGCATTAGAAATTATAAACTAAATAAGCCCAGCAATTTGTATAGATGTATCACACATTCTATTAGAGAATCCCCACTCGTTATCGTACCATGATAAAACTCTGCTAAACTTGCCTTTTATGACTTGTGTTTGAGTTTCGTCGAAAATTGAACTATTAGGATTATGATTAAAATCTTTTGAGACAAGAGGTTTTTGATTTACATCCAATATACCTTTTAATTCACCTTTTGCAGCTTTGATCATTGATTCATTAATACTTTCTGGTGTTACCTCTTTTTCAGTCACAAGTGTTAGGTCAATCAAAGAAACATTTGGAGTTGGAACTCTAATAGCTGTACCATCCAATTTACCTTTTAAGCTTGGTAGGACTAAGCTCATAGCTTTAGCTGCGCCTGTTGAAGTGGGTATCATTGCGCCCTCAGTAGATCTAGCTCTTCTTAAGTCTTTATGCAATGTATCTAAAAGTTTTTGATCTCCAGTATAACTGTGAATAGTAGTCATATATCCATAACTTATCCCAAAGTTTTTTTCTAAAACCATAGCTACAGGAGCTAAACAATTTGTTGTGCAAGACCCGTTTGAAATAATATTATGTTCTTTTTTTAACTCTTTGCTATTAACGCCTTGAACAATTGTAAAATCTACCTCTTTTCCTGGAGCCGAGATTATTACTTTTTTAGCTCCACCTTTAATATGTTTTTCTGCTGAGGATTTATCTAAAAATATACCAGTGCATTCTAAAACTACATCAGCTCCTACTTTTCCCCAAGGAATATTAGCTGGATCCTTCTCTGCAAAAACTTTTATTTCTTGATTGCTTATTTTAAAACCATCTTTGGAAGTTTGAATATCCTCATTAATAATTCCATGTGTGCTATCATATTTAATTAAATGTGCATTTGTTTCGATAGATCCTAGATCATTTATTGCAACTACTTGAATTTTATTTTTATAATTTTCTAAGACAGCTCTTAAAATTAATCTTCCTATTCTTCCAAATCCGTTGATACCGATTTTTACCATTTAAACTCCTTTTAAATGAATTTTACTAGACGTATCTAAATACAACAACTGCGTATCCAATGCAAATTATTGTTGCTATCCACAATACACTTCCAACTATAGCCAACCAAAATAAATGTATGAAAGCACTTCCGAGTAAAGAAATAAATAATCTATCACCTCTTGTAGTGTCTAAACCTAAAATGCCTTTTCTTGGACCGCCTCCTGGTGATTTTTTTTCCCAAATAACCATTGCTGTTAAACATAAAGCTATGAATATAAAAAATGTAGCTGTCTGCCAGGTCCATGCCATCCAAGTAATAAACTCAAATTCAAAGAAGCCTTTCTCCTTTTCCTTAGCCATATCACCCCACGTGGCAGCATTTAAAATATTAAACATCATCATACTCTTCCTAACGCAAATCCCTTGGCTATATAATTTCTCACAAAGTATATCACTATTGCTCCAGGTATAATTGTCAAACTACCTGCGGCTGCTAGTAATCCTAATTCATAACCAGATGTGCTGGCTGTTCTTGTCATGGTTGCAGCTATTGGTTTTGCTGCTACTGCAGTAAGTGTTTTTGCTAATAACAATTCTACCCAAGAGAACATGAAACAGAAAAACATAGTTATACCTATTCCTGCAGTTATTGTAGGAATAAATATCTTAAAGAAAAATCTCCAAAATGAATAACCATCTACATAAGCTGTCTCATCTAACTCTTTAGGGACCGCTGACATAAATCCCTCTAAAATCCACACAGCTAATGGAATATTAAATAAACAATGAGAGAGAGCTACAGCTACATGAGTATCAAATAAATTAATTGATGAATAAAATTGAAAAAAAGGTAAAGCAAATACAGCAGGTGGCGCCATTCTGTTTGTAAGCAGCCAAAAGAATAGGTGTTTATCACCTAAGAATTTGTATCTAGAAAAAGCATAAGCTGCTGGTAGTGCTGCTGCAACAGAAATAACTGTATTCATTACAACGTAATAAATAGAATTAAGATAACCAGTATACCAAGTGCTATCAGTAAATATTGTTTTATAATTTTCTAAGGTAAACTCTTTAGGCCACAAAGTATAAGTATTTATAATCTCAGTTGTGGTTTTAAATGACATGTTGAGCAGCCAATAAATTGGCAACATTAAGAAAATTATATAAATTGTAGGTACTATCCACTTAACTTTTTTCATTGATTGCCCTCATTTCTCATCATCAAAGTATAAAAAACCCAACAAACTAACAGAACAATGAAAAAGTAAATTAATGACATTGCTGCTGCTGGTCCTAAATCAAATTGACCTAAAGCCATTTTTACAAGATCAATCGATAGAAATGCAGTCGCATTTCCTGGCCCACCTCCAGTTAAAACAAAAGGTTCAGTGTAGATCATAAAGCTATCCATAAATCTTAAAAGTATTGCTATCGTTAATACTTTTTTCATTTTTGGTAATTCTATTTTTGTAAAAACAGCCCATCGACTTGCGCCATCAATTTCTGCAGCTTGGTAATAAGCTGGCTGAATAGATTGTAAACCTGCATAGGATAATAAAACTACTAATGAAGTCCAATGCCAAACATCCATCAAAATAGTTGTGAACCAAGCATCTCCAATTTGTTGGGTGAAATTATAATCAAATCCTAATGCGTTAAGTGAATGTCCTAAAAAACCAATATCTGGTAAAGCAAAAATATTCCACATTGCGCCTACTACATTCCAAGGAATTAAAAGTGGCATAGACATTAAAACTAAACAAACAGGAACCCCCATTCCTTCTTTGGGCATAGAAAGTGCTATCGCTATTCCTAAAGGTATTTGAATAAACAGAATTATAAATGTAAATAAAAATTGTCTTCCTAAAGATGCATGGAATCTTTCAGACAACATTATTTGTTTAAACCATCTTGTTCCCTCCCACATAAAAACATTATTTCCAAACGTTTCTTGGAAGGCGTAATTTACTACTGTCATTAAAGGTATAACTGCATTAAATGCAACTAGTACAAAAACTGGAATCACAAAGAACCAAGCTTTCTGATTTATTGTTTTATTCATTCTATAATCCAATCATCTCCATAAGCATATGTATATTCCTTATTAAATTTTAAAAATGCAGAATCTGAAGGAATATCTTCACTTGTTTTTGCTATCATTTTAATTTTTCCACTTTCACTTTGAGTATCTACAATTTTATGTCTACCAGTATTGCTCACTGAAAGTATTTTTACTGGAATACCGTCTGAGCTAAAACTTATAAACTCTGGTCTCACACCAATTTCTGTCTTATTGAAGTTGTTTGATTTTATTTTGTTGTGTATATCAATTTTTTTTCCATTAAGAGTCACATCTCCTTCCTTGATACGACAGGGAAGTAAGTTCATACCTGGTGAACCTATAAAATACCCAACAAAAGTATGTTTTGGCTTTTCAAAAAGATCTACTGGAGTTCCGGTTTGAACTATTTGCCCTTCATGCATTACTACCACTTGATCGGCAAAAGTTAATGCTTCGGTTTGATCATGAGTAACATAAATCATTGTTCTATTTATTTTCTGGTGAAGTTCTTTTAGTTTAGATCTTAAAATCCATTTTAAATGCGGATCAATAACCGTAAGTGGCTCATCAAACATTATAGCATTTACATCTGATCTTACTAAGCCTCTTCCTAAAGATATTTTTTGTTTACCATCTGCGGTTAATCCTGAAGCTCTATTGTTTAAAGTTGAAGATAATTCAAGCATCTCTGCAATTTCATGGACTTTAGTTTTAATTTTTTCTTCATCTATTTTTCTATTTTTCAATGGAAAAGCTAAATTATCGTAAACAGTCATCGTGTCATAAATAACTGGAAACTGAAATATTTGCGCTATATTTCGTTCTACGGGATTTAAATTTGACACTATTTTATCATTAAACAAAATATCACCTTTAGTTGGATTAATTAGACCTGAAATAATATTTAGTAATGTTGTCTTCCCACAACCTGAGGGGCCTAATAAAGCGTAAGCTCCACCATCTTCCCAGTCGATATTTACATCTCTTACAGCCCAATCAGTGTCAGATGACTGAGTTTTCAAATAACTATGACTTAAATCTTTTAAAGTAATTTTAGCCATTAGCTACAAGCCTTTCTTTGTCATCAAAATAAATGAATTCATCTGCATTCATATATAAATTCATTTCATCACCCACATTTTTTTGAAAAATACCATTAGATAAAGAAACCCAATTTAAATCTCCTTTTGTGAAGTGTATTAAACTTTCTGATCCACTTAATTCAGAAATTAGAACCTTCCCCTTTATCTCTAAAGAATTATTACCTTCTTTATAAGTTGTGATATTGTGAGGTCTTATTCCAACTTTGTATTCTCCATCTTTTATTTTAATCTTAGTTTTCCAATTCACTGAATTGTCTAAAAATGAGCAATTTTCCCCAGATTTTTTAATTTTAGTTATATTCATTGGAGGATCACTGAATACTTGCGCTGATACTAGAGAGTTTGGTTTGTTGTAAACATCTAAAGTTTTTCCATATTGAATTACTTTACCCTCTAATAATGTGGCTGTATTTCCCCCTAAAAGAAGTGCTTCTGACGGTTCAGTGGTAGCGTAAACCACAATACAATCTCTATCTTCAAACAATTTAGGTAGTTCCTCTCTTAACTCTTCACGAAGTTTAAAGTCTAAGTTTGCTAAAGGTTCATCTAATAATATTAAATCAGAGTCTTTTACTAAAGCTCTTGCTAAAGCTGTTCTTTGTTGTTGACCCCCTGATAATTCACTTGGTTTTTTATTTAACATTTCAGATAATTTTAATAATTCAGCAACTTTACCAACTCTTTGTTTTATTTCATCTGAACCAACACCAGTAATTTTTAGAGGAGATGCAATATTATCATAAACAGTAAAATTAGGGTAATTAATGAACTGTTGATAAACCATTGAGACGTTTCTTTTTTGAACCTTCATTCCTGTAACATTTTCTTCATTAAACCAAATCTCGCCATTTGTGGGTTTATCTAAGCCAGCCATAATTTGCATAAGGGTTGTCTTACCAGATAGTGTAGGACCTAAAAGAATATTAATTGTATTTTTTTCTAATTTTAAATTTGTTGGATAAATATGAGTTTCTAGCTCTATTTTTTTTTCTACATTTTTTAATTCTAAACTCATACTTTTTTGAAATCTGTTTTAAAAAAAGGGGGCCGTTAAGCCCCCTTTAAATTTAGATTTAACCTAAATTAGTTCCAAGCTTTTTCGAATGGAACTGTTTTACCTTTAGGTTTCTCATTTCGTTTAGCTTTTGGTGATCCTGGTTGTTTCAACCAATAATCAGCACCTTTCGGCTTAGCTAATCTTGGACCACATCCACCGTATGTATTGTTTGCTTTATCAGCAGCCTCCATACGAGACATAACTAGGTTCATCTCTTCTGCAAGACGATCCATAGCTTGTTGTGGAGTAAACGCACCTGAGTTTACATCTCCAATTTGTTGCCACCAGATTTGTGCAAGTTTCGGATAATCCGGAACATTGATACCTGTCGGTGACCACAATACTCTGTTTTTAGATCTGTAGAATTCTACAAGTCCACCAAGTTTTGGAGCTCTTTTAGTAAAGTGTTTGTGGTTAATTGTGCTATCTCTAATGATAGTTAAACCAACATCACTTTTCTTAAGATCAACAGTTTTTGATACTACGAACTGAGCGTATAACCACGCAGCTTTTCTTCTATCAACTGGAGTAGACTTAAATAAAGTCCATGATCCAGCATCTTGATAACCAAGCTTCATACCTTCATCCCAGTAAGGACCTTTTGGTGATGGTCCCATTCTCCATAAAGGATTTCCGCTATCATCAACTGTTTTGTTTCCAGAACTCTTTGGAGCAACCATT
>CACATS010000011.1 GCA_902535505.1 uncultured Pelagibacteraceae bacterium
TTATCAAACGCCTTTGATAAAAAAGACATGATTGATTTTATTAAAAAAATTAAAAACTATCTTAATTATAATGAAAATCAAATCGAGTTTTACTGCGAACCAAAAATAGATGGGATTTCCGCAACATTGGTTTATGAAAAAGGAAATTTAGTCAAAGGTCTTTCAAGAGGAGATGGGACCACTGGTGAGGATATTCTTGAAAACCTGAAGACAATAACAGAAATACCGAAAAAAATAAAAGACGATAATATTCCTAGATTGCTTGAAATTCGTTGTGAGATTTATATAGGTAAAAAGGATTTTTTTGAGATAAGGGAAAAATTTGCTAATCCAAGGAATGCTGCAGGAGGATCCTTAAGGCAAAAAGATCCTCGAGAAACTTCAAAGATTCCTCTCAAATATTTCGCTTATGGATTTGGTGAGATTGAACCAATGATATTTACAAAACAATCAGAATTTTTATCTAAAATATCTAACTGGGGTTTTTCTGTAAACTTATTGTCAGAAATCACTAGAAATATTGATGAAATAGAGAAAAAACACAATGAGATTGACGCAAAAAGATCCTCTTTAGATTATGATATTGATGGCTTAGTTTTAAAAGTAAATGATTTAAATTTACAAAAAAGATTAGGATCTACATCAAGCTCTCCGAGATGGGCTATCGCGTATAAATTTTCAGCAGAAAAAGCAGTTACAAAAATTAAAGATATTATTATTCAAGTAGGGCGAACTGGTGCAATTACACCTGTAGCAAAAGTCGAACCAGTTACAGTGGGTGGTGTTGTTGTATCTAATGCAACATTACATAATGAAGAAGAAATTCAAAGAAAAGATATTAGATTAGGTGACACTGTACTAATTCAAAGAGCAGGCGATGTCATTCCGCAAGTTTTAAATGTTGATATTTCAAAAAGAGGAAAAAGTAGTAAAAAATTTATTTTTCCCGATAAATGTTTGTGTGGCTCAATTACAATTAAAGAAATAAGTAAAAGTACTAAAAAAGAGGATGCAGTAAGAAGATGCACAAAGGGATATGACTGTAAATTCACAGCTCGGGAAAAACTTAAACATATTGTATCTAAAGAAGCATTCAATATCGATGGCTTAGGTAAAAAAGTAATAGATCAGTTTTGGAATTTAGGTTTAATTAAAGAACCAAGCGATATATTTCAATTAAATTACAAAAAAATAAAATCTTTAGAAGGATGGGGTGAATTATCTGTGGAGAATTTAAAACAAGCAATAAATAAATCAAATAAAATTAGCTTAGATAGATTTATTTACTCAATAGGCATAAGACATATAGGCCAAGAAAATGCTAAAATTTTGGCGTCTTTTTTTGTTTCAATTGAGCAATTTTCTAATTTGTTTAAATCTAAAAATAGAGAGACAATTTTAAAAAATTTAGCTGATTTAGATGGAATAGGCCAAACTCAAATAGAGTCAATTGATGCTTTCTTTTCTGATAGCCAAAATATCAAAATAGTTTTAAACTTAATCGATCAATTAAGCATATCTAAAATTTCTTTAAAAAAAAAATCAGGTATTTTTTCTGGTAAAAGACTGATGTTTACTGGAGGATTTAAAAAAATAAGTAGATCTGAGGCAAAAGCGATCGCAGAAGATAAAGGAGGAAAAGTACTAGGGTCGATATCAAAAAAACTAGATTTTTTAATAGTAGGGAACTCTAAACCTACAAAAAGAAAAATAGATCAAGCCAAGAATTTAGGCATTAAAGTAATTACAGAAAAAGAATGGGAAAAAATTTTAAATAGCTGAGCAAGCATTTTTGAGATCTAAAATTTCACTTTTATTCATTGCAGCTTTTAGGTTATCGAATACTTTTTTATGGTATTTGTTAATCCATTTCTTTTCCTTATAATTTAGAATATTTTTATTGATTAAATCTTTATCTATTGGAGCAAGTGTCAAATTTTCAAAGTATTTTCGATTTTTTTCTTTTTTTACATATATTAAATTTTCAATTCTGATACCAAATTTATTTTTTTCGTAATAACCTGGTTCATTTGAAATGACCATACCTTCCTGAAGTTTAATTTTGTTATTTTTAGAAATAGCATGTGGGCCTTCATGAACGTTAAGAAAGTAACCTACACCGTGTCCAGTTCCATGAGAATAGTCTAGACCTATTTGTTTTAAAAATCTTCTCGCTTGTTTGTCAATTTCTGCTCCAGATGTACCATTTTTAATCTTGTAATCAGCAACTGCAATATGACCTTTAAGAACTCTTGTAAAAATATTCTTTATTCTTTCATTTGAATTGTTGAGCGAAATTGTTCTTGTTACATCTGTTGTTCCAAATTCATATTGCCCTCCAGAGTCTACTAAATAAATGTCACCATTTGATAGAGTTCTATTTGTTTTTCTTGTAGCTTTGTAATGAATTATTGAACCATTTGGACCCGTTCCAGAAATTGTAGGAAAACTTAAAAATTTAAATTTTTTGTTTTTTTTTCTCAATTGATAGAGTCTATCAGAGCCATTGATTTCAGTAATTTTTTTTCTACTGAAATTTTTCTTAAGCCAAAAAAGATATTTTGTTAGGGCAGCTCCATCATATTTGTGTGCTAATTTTATATTCTCTATTTCTTTTTTTGTTTTAATTGCTTTAAACGAGTATATCGGATCTTGAAAATCCAACACTTTATTTCTTTTTAATATTGTATTTTCAAATTGAATGGAGCAAGTATTTTTGTCGATTATAAATTTTTTTTTATTAATTCTAGACAGAAACTCACTAGTTGATTTCAATTCTATAAAGTTTATATCTTTAAATTTTCTCCTAAAAGATAAAGATATTTTTCTTAAATCACAAAAAAAATCCACTTTTTTGTATTTATCAATTAAAATGTAGCTGTCTGGAATAGGGGAATAATCTGAGTCTTTGCCTCTTATATTTAGCAACCAGGCATTGTTTTCACTCGCAGTAATAAAATAAAAATCTGCACCTTTATTTTTAAGATAATTAACCACTTTATTAATTTTTGACTTATAACTTTTACTTACTGAATTGCCCGGTAGAATATAAAATTTTTTATTGTTTTTTTTAATTTTTCTCTTCCAAATCTCATCTACTAAATTTTTATTTAATGGTTTAAATTTACATTTGGTTTTCCCAAAAAATATTTGAACAGTTTTTTTGGTAAACAATTTAGGATCAAAACCAATTAAGTATTTTTTATTTTTTAAAATGTCAAAAGGCTTTTGTTTTGGAAAAGTTACGATTTTGAAAAAATCTCCGCTTTGTTTTTTTGCTTGTAGCGTATATCTTCCGTCAATAAACAAATAATTTTTTTTTTTTAAAATCAAAGAAAACCCGTAAGAGCCTGAAAAGTTACTAATATAATTAAGCCTATCATCATATTCAGGAACGTACTCACCAAAAAACTCATTATTTTTTGGAATTAAGTAACCATCAATTTTTTCTCTATTTAAAATCTTTCTTAATTTACTTATTTTTTCCATTTCAGCATTTTATTTTTTTTATACCTGTCCCATCCAGGGCTTCTGTAGTCTTCATCAAAGTCTACAAAATTATCTTGATTAAATTCAAATTCATCTTTCTCAATCTCACCCATTTCATTTTTTTCAACACTTTCATCAGGTATTTCATTGACAAATCTAGATGGCAATGAGTCCATCCAATCTCCATGATATGCTCTTCTCATTGCAAAAGACAAATAAGCCTCTTTTTTAGCTCTTGTAATTCCGACGTAAGCAAGTCTTCTTTCTTCCTCTAGAGCAAAGTCTCCTTTTTCCTCTAAAGATTTTTGATGAGGAAACAGCCCTTCTTCCCAACCTGGAAGAAATACAACATCGAACTCCAAACCTTTAGCCGCATGCATTGTCATCAAATTGATTTTAGCTCCTTCCCACTCTTGATCTATTGAAGTAGCCAAAGCAACATGCTCTAAGAAATCTTGTAAGTTGTCGTAATCTTGCATAGCCCGTAATAACTCTTTTAAATTTTCTAATCTATTTTCATTTTCTAAATCTTTTTTATTTTTGAGCATTGATGAATACCCTGACTCATCTAATATTAATTTGAGTAAATCAGGGTGCTTCATACTAAGCGCGTCTTTACGCCACTTTTGAATCATCTTAATAAGTTGATCAAGTGTAGTTTTAATCTTTGGTTTAAATTCTCCTTTTTCAATAATTTTAATTATAGAGTCCTGTAAACATAATTTATTTTCTCTCCCAAAATTGTAAATAAGATTGATTGTGCTTTCCCCAATCCCCTTTTTTGGTGAGCCAATAACTCTTTCCAAAGCCAAATCATCGAATTTTTGATTAACGATTCTTAAATATGAAACTGCATCTTTTATTTCTGCTCTTTCATAAAATTTTATACCTCCTAAAACTCGATAACCAATACCGACTTGAAGGAATCTTTCCTCAAATTCCCTGGTTTGATAAATTGCTCTGACTAAAATCGCTGTATCATTTAATGAATATTTATTTTTAATTTTTTTTTCAATTATATCGCTTATACCTTGCGCTTCGTCTTTTCCTGATCTGTAACAATTCAGTTTAACAAGCTCACCTTGAGTTGCCGAAGACCATAATTTTTTACCGACCCTATTTGAATTGTTTGATATTAAGTTCGAAGCAGTTTCCAATATATTTTTTGTTGACCTATAATTTTGTTCTAATTTAAAAACTTTACAGTTTTTATAAATCTGATCAAAAGTGAGAAAATTTTTAATTTCAGCGCCCCTCCAGCTGTAAATTGACTGATCATCATCTCCCACACAGCAAATATTCTCTTTTTCATTGACCAATAAATTTAGCCATTTATTTTGAATAAAGTTAGTATCTTGAAATTCGTCAACTAATATATATTTAAAATTATTATTATAAATTTTTTTAATATCCTTATGGTCTTCAAAAAGTTTCACACAAAATAAAATTAAATCTCCAAAATCAAAAGCATTTAAATCTTTTGTTTTATTTTGATAAATTTCATAAACTTTTAATATTGATTTTAAAATTGAGTTTGATCTTTCAGGTTTTATATCTTTAGGCAACAAACCTTTATTTTTCCATTGATCTATATGATATAAGATTAATTGAGGTGAAAATTTCTTAGCATCTAAATCCTCGGCCTTAACTATATTTCTTAAGAGCTTTTTTTGATCGTCTGTATCTAATATAGTAAAATTACTCTTATAACCAAGAGCCTCAGCATGTCTTCTTAAAATTTTTACACTTATTGAATGAAATGTTCCAAGCCAAGGTATTGAGCTTGAACTTCCCTTTATGTGCTGCATCACTCGGTTTTGCATTTCTTTTGCAGCTTTATTTGTAAACGTGACACAGAGTATTTGATTAGGAAATGCTTTTTTTTTGTCGATAATATGCATTAATCTTGTCGTCAAAACTCTTGTCTTGCCTGAGCCTGCACCTGCTACAATTAAATTAGGCCCTTCAGTGCTAAGCACTGCATCTTTTTGCTCTTTGTTTAATTTTTCTATTAATTTTACTATGCTATTCATAATTTGAAATTTTCATTTATATACTAGTTACAAAAATAAAAAAAATGATAAATAAAATCTACAAAACAATTCACAACAGATTTTCAATATTTTTTAAATTTGTTTTTTTTATAAGATATCTTTTTGTAGTTTTCTTTGTCGCAACATTCCTTTTCTTAATTATACCCCTTTTTTTTGATTATAAAAAAAAAGAGACATTTATAAGTGGTCCATTATTTCAATCTTATGGTTTAAAAATCAACGAAATTGAAACCATTAAATATCAACCTTTTCCAGCTCCTCATTTGCAACTGATAAATTCTTCAGGAAATTTATTTTCTAATGACTTTGATGTCAAAATTAATAATTTGATATTATACCCTAGTCTCTCAAGTATTTATAATTTTAGCGACTATCAAATTCATAAAATTAGATTAAATAAAAGTAGATTGGAAGTAGATGCTAATCAAATAAATGGACTTATTAAAAAACTTTTAAGCTTAGAGAATAAAATATTTTTTAAAGATTTAATTCTAAAAGTTCAAAATGACAAAATCAATCTTGTAAATTTAAAAAATATGAATTTCAAAAATTATGGTTTTAAAAGAAATATTATAGAAGGTGAGATATTTGATAGGGAATTCAAAATAAAATTTTCAAATAAATATAAAAATTTAAAATTTAAACTGTTAAACACAGGTGTCTCCGCCGAGATAGATTTTGAGAATATTGAAGAGAGTCCCATTAAAAAAGGAGAATTAAAAAGTAAGTTATTAAATTCAAATTTAAAACTAAATTTTATTTATGATAAAAATTCTTTAGAAATTAACGATCTTTTTTTTAGAGATAGAAAATTGTCTTTTGATGGTAGTGGTAACTTAAAAATTGATCCTTTTTTTGAAATAATTCTCAACGCAAATATCAGAAATTTTAGACCAGAAATATTTACAAATTTAGATTTATATAAATTCTTTACTATGAAAGATTTAATTCAAAAACTTAATAGTCAAATAAATATTAATTATAATTCAAGAAAATTTAGTAATGAATTATTAAATGATATTTCTTTTAAAACTAAATTAGAGATAGGAAGACTTAGTGTTTCAAAAATTTTATCAGTTACAAATAGTAACGCGATTTGTAAAGGAGAAGTAAATTTGTTAGATGATTTTCCCGCTCTTGATTTTGATTGTTCTTTAATTTCACCAGATAAAAGAAAATTTTTAAAGAAGTTAGACATTAGTTATAAAACAAAAAACGAGCCTTTTAATTTAAGATTAAGAGGCAAACTTAATATATTAAAGAATAAAGTAAATTTTGATTATATAAAAATGAATAATTACGAAGCTTCCGCTGAAGACTTAAAATATTATAAAAACATCTTTGAAAATAGCTTTTTAGAAAAGAATACTTTAATGAATTTTAATAAAGAAAATTTAAAAAAATTTATTTTAGAAATTTCGTAATTATTTAGGCTTTGTCATTTTAAGAGGGCTCATAATTCGATCGTATTCTTTTTCTTTTATAATACCAGATTTTATTACTTCATGTTTTAAAGTGGTTCCATTTTTATGGGCTGTCTTTGCAATATTGGCAGCTTTATCATAACCAATCTTTGGAGCCAAAGCTGTGACGAGCATTAAAGAATTTTCTAAAAGATATTTTATTCTTTTTTTATCAGCTCTAATACCTTTAACACAGTATAGAGCAAAAGTTTTTGTTGAGTCACTCATGATTTCAATCGATTGCAGAATGTTATGAATAATTAGAGGTTTAAAAACATTAAGTTCAAAATGTCCGTGTGATCCGGCCATCGTAATACCATTATGATTTCCAATTACTTTAACACATACCATCGTGACTGCTTCTGATTGAGTTGGATTTACTTTACCGGGCATAATTGAAGATCCAGGTTCATTTGATGGTAAAATTAATTCACCGTATCCTGCCCGAGGTCCAGAACCTAAAAATCGTATATCGTTTGCAATTTTCATTAAACATACTGCAGTAGTGTTTAGAGCACCTGAAAAATTTACGATTTCATCATGAGCGGCCAAAGATGCAAATTTATTTTTAGATGGTTTGAAGGGGAGCTTAGTTATTTTGCTTATTTCTTTAATAATTTTTTTGTCAAAATTTTTTCTTGTGTTTAGACCAGTGCCTACCGCAGTTCCTCCTTGCGCTAAATAATAAATCTCTTTTAAAGCAGCCTCGACTCTTATTATACAATTTTTTAATTGAGTATGATAACCCGAAAATTCCTGTCCCAAAGTTAAAGGTGTTGCGTCTTGTAAATGAGTTCTTCCGACTTTAACAATCTTTTTAAATTCTTTTGATTTTTTTGCTAATTCTTTTTCTAATAATTTGAGCGAGGGTAAAAGTTTCTCTCGTGCTTTCAAAGCTATTGAAATATGCATAGCGGTAGGGAACACATCATTAGTCGATTGAGATTTGTTTACGTGATCGTTAGGATGAATAGGTTTTTTTGTACCCATTTTGCCTCCCATCAATTGTATAGCTCTATTAGCTATGACTTCATTCACATTCATATTTGTCTGTGTGCCCGAACCTGTTTGCCATACTTTTAAAGGAAAATGTTTATCATGTTTTCCTTTTATAACTTCCTCAGATGCCTTTACGATGTATTTACTCAGTCTAGGCTCTAAATCTTTATTTTTTGCATTTACTATTGCTGCTGCCTTTTTAATTATCGCAATTGAGTGAATAACTAATGGCCTTACTAGAAAATCACCGATATTAAAAAATTTATTGGATCTCTCAGTTGAAGCTCCCCAATACTTATCACCAGGTACTTTTATTTTTCCTATACTGTCAAATTCTATTCTGTATTTCATCTTTGATTCTTTGCTATAATACACTTTAATAAGACAATTATAAAACATAAAGGACAAGAAATGAGTAATTTTGAAAATGTTAAAAAATTTATGAAAACATTTGGTCAAGAAGTAAAAGAAAAAGCTGAGTTTCCGAGCGATAAAATCACTTCTTTAAGATATGATTTAATTAGTGAGGAATTATCTGAATTGAAAGAGGCGATAAATAACAAAGATATAAAAGAGGTCGCAGATGCTCTTACCGATATTTTGTATGTAACTTATGGAGCAGGTCATGCATTTGGTATAAATTTAGATAAATGTTTTGAAGAAGTTCAAAATTCAAACATGAGTAAGCTAGGGGAGGATGGTAAACCGATCTATAACGATAAAGGTAAAGTTATGAAAGGGCCAAATTATTTCAAACCAAATTTAAATAAATTTGTTGCATGATGAAAAAAAACTATCATTGGATTCTACTAGGAATAGCAGCTGGCATATTCTTTTATATGATAGATAAATATATCTTTTAAATTAACTCAACTTAATGAGAAAATTAAAACCAAAACCACATCAATTTTGGGCATGGTGCTCAACTTTAACAATTTTGGCTGGAGCTATTGCAGCAGCTTTAGGATTTTATCCTTTGTATTGTTATATCTTTCTTTTAGGCAATGGTGGCTTAGCAATCATTTCTTGGTTATGGAATGAAAAATCTTTAGTAGCTTTAAATACTGGATTGGCAAGTATTTATTTAATTGGGCTTATTAATCTTTATTTTAATTAGAGGGATACTCTATTGCCAGGTAACTTAAATATTAGTTAATATATTGAATGTACGAATTGTTTGCAAATCTCACTTTAATTTTACATTTAATTTTTATCTTATTTGTTATTTTTGGTGGATTGCTTTTTTTTATTTTTTCAAAAATTCTCTATATTCACCTCCCATCCTTATTATGGGGAATTTATATAGAACTAACTAATTCTGTTTGCCCATTAACTTATCTTGAAAATTGGTTTTTATATAAAGGAGAGTTAGCAACCTATTCTAATGATTTTATTAGCAACTACCTTTTTCCAATAATTTATCCTGAGACCTTAACTAATGAAATTCAAATGTATCTAGGTATATCACTGATAATTATTAATATTTTGATTTACGGATTAATTTATAAAATTTCAAGAGAAAGTTAGGGGCGTTCTGATGTCAGGTGCCCTTAACCTTGTAACATTATTCCTTATTATAAGCCATTTGTAACTTTTAAAAATCTAAAACTTTGAAGGAAATTTCGGCAGAGGATCGGCAAGATTTATGCTAAAATCCGGAAACATGAAAAAAATATTAGCAATCATAGTTTTAGGTTTATTGCTAACAAGTTGTATAGCAACTGTAAAACCTTCAGGCGGAACATACAAAGAAATTCAGTTGTCACCTGAAAAGTCTAGAATAGTAATTTTTAGAAGGGGAGGTTCGTTAATTGGAATGGATACGCCAGCTGTTAATATTGTTGGAGATAAGACTCTCAGTTTTTATTTACCTAGCAAAACTTTTATTCAAGAAGATTTGAAACCCGGCACATACAAAATTATAGTGCAAAAACCTAGGGGTGACACCGGGCTTGTATGGAGATTTGACCCAATTGGTCAAGAGGTAACAGTTAGAAAAAATCAAACCGTATTTTTAGAGCTTAAAACTTTTTCAGTTGGCATCGTACATAATACAAAATTAATACTTGAAGGTAAGGATTATGCTATAGAAAATATTAGCACAATGAAACGAATTATGTCGTCTGACCAAGCTAAATTCTAAAAAAATTCCGCCCCAACTCGGCCCAAACTTATGCTAGGATCGTGAAGCATGAAAAAACTTTTAGCGATCGTGGTTCTGGGGTTAGTGTGTTTTAACGTAACGTATGCAGAGACAATTCAGCTAGACCAGGGAGTCAAAGTTAAAATTCCAAAAGATTATGAATATCTTCAATTTAACCAACTAGAATTTTTGAGAGTCAATTTACAGGGTATTGTAACGTCTAAAAGTAAACTTGATGAAATTATTGATCGACAGCAATCATATCTTGGAATGAATGGAACTGAAACCTCTACAATAATAGGACGCAAAGGATATAAAAATTTATATGGTGATTTTACTAATCATCTATTATCAGGGAATAATCCTGAGATGTGGTCAGGATTTGAAGAATTTTTAACAAAATGTGGAAATAAAAAAACTGAAAAATCAATGATGAAATGCATGATAAATTTTTTAAAAATGGATCCATTAATTCAAATAGATGTAGCCAACGGCACAAGTGAAGATTTGAAAGAATTATCTTTAGCATTAGAAGAGGCAAATATTGGAAACGGAGAAGATTTTGAAAGTATCAATGAAACTACTGAAAAAATAAAGAATACTTTTGGCGACGTGTATCAAAATGAAATTGAAATTAAAATAGCAAAAGTGAAAAATAAACTTTGGGGAATTGAAGTTTTAGGGGAAGAAAATATTATGGGATTTACTGGTAAAAGAATAGGTTATATATTTTTACATAATGGGCATGTATTTGCGGCTCAAGGTTTTTGTATGTCCAAAAAAACCTGCAAAAATATTAAAAATTTAAATGATAAAATTATAGAACCATATTTATCAATGAAATAAAAAAAGTTGTGAATTAATAAGTGTTAACGCTAATACGCAGGGGTGTTCTGTTGCCAGGTGCCGTGAACTGTTAACGTTATACAACAATTCTAGATCATAAAAAACAGCTATTTCTTTGCTGGGTGAGTCCGTATTGTGCCCGCTAGTGAGTCCGGATATGATGAGTTCATGAAATCTCTTCAGACAAGATATAATGATTTTAAAAAAAAAAATCTTTCTAAGCCCGGAATTGGAGAACTCTATGAACGCCAAATACGATATATCTATGAAAAAAATGGATGGTTCGTTAAACCCTACGGTATCTTAAAAGGTAGATCTGATTTAGGTAGAGATCTTCTTTGTTATAAAAAAAAGCAAATTCATATCGTTCAAGCTAAGTGCTGGTCTAGAAAAAGAACTATATTCGAAAAGCATATAATGCAATTAGCTGGAACTATTCTTCATTATATTAATAAATATAAAAAGACGCCACAGGGGGTATTTATAACGACCGCAAAACTTTCACCAACAGCAAAAGACTTTGTTAAAAGTCTTAATATAAAACATAGCTACATAAAATTAGATAAAAACTTCCCTATGATAAAATGCAACATTAATAGAAGGGGAAAGAGGCTATTTTTTCTACCTTTCGATAAATTTTATGATCGTGTTCATATTGAAAAAAAGAAAGGTGAGTTTTATACTGATAGTATAAACGAGTGTATCAAAAAGGGATTTAAACATGTCGGAAAAAACTAATATTCTTTATCTTTGTGTGTTGATCGCGATAAGCGATTATGAGCTTCAGAACGAGGAGACCCATAAGATAATCAAAATCTCTAAAGAACTAAAAATTGATTTTAATGTTCATAATGCTTTTGAAGAGATACAAAATAAATTTCGTGAGGATTTTGATGCTGCTTGCAACTTTTATCTCAACAATATCACTACACCAAAATATCGACAACTAGCAAAAAAATATCTCAAAGATGTCGCGTTAGTTGATAATGATTTAAAGGACAGAGAAGTTAGATTTCTTGTTCTTTGCAAACAAGCTTGGGGTAGAGAGGCATTTGATTAGTGAAAATATTTTAAAATTTGATATAATAAATTAGTCCTGATTTAGAAATAAACTCTACTTGCTTGGACTTTAAACAAACGCTAAAGGAGAAAATGAAACTAAAAATACAATCAATAAAAGACTATTTTAAATCAAAAAAAGACAAAGGATTAAAACCAGTTTTTTTTAAAAAAATTGGAGATCAAAATACATCTAGGGATGAGATGAAGAAAAATTTGATTGAAGTATTAGAGTCTCAAGGTTTTAAGATTAAAAACAAAAAATAAACTTTTTCACTGTGCCCTATGTGTGCCCAAAGTTAAAAAAGTTGTGAATTAATAAGTGTTAACGCCAATACGCAGGGGCGTCCTGTTGCCAGGTGCCCTTAACCTTTTAACGTTATTCCTTATTATTAGCTATTTGCAACTGTTAAAAATCTAAAACTTTGAAGGAAATTTCTGCAGAGGATCGGCAATTTTTATGCTAGATTCTTAAAGTATGAAAAAATTTTTAGGTATAGCGTTTCTCACAATGTTTTGGCTTATTAATGTTCAAGCTAAAGAAGTAGAGTTGAAAGGATTTAAATTAGGTTTAAACAAAAAAGAGTTTAAGCAAACTTGGAAATCTCAAAGAAAATTATACGATACCTTCCATTATGTGACTACATTAGCAGGAGTTAATGTGGACAAACCAACTGTATGGTGGACTAAAAAACCTGCAACGATTGAAGCTATTCAATTTAAAATCTACTATAATATGTCTGCCACACTTTTATGTACTGAATTAGCAACTTGTCCCAATGTTATTCAACCAGCATCTAATTTTGTTAGAGTTGTTGAGGCAATAAAAAATAAATTCCCTGGGTTTAAATGCACAGAAACAGATCTTATGAATAAAATGGGAGCAAAATTTGTTAATAGAGAATGCGTGTATCATAATGGCGATGGCGTCTCTATTTCTACTATAAGGTATAAAGATAACAAAGAATTAGGAACGATAACAATTTTACCTACAGCATGGTATAAGCAAAACAAGAAACAAGATGCTGAATTATTTAAAAAAGATTTATAAGATTAATTCCGTCACATCTTCGGCAAGCCAGGTTGTATTATTTAAATTGGCGATATTAATTTAGGAAAAGTGGAAAGTTGTAAGGGGCGTTCTGTTGCCAGGTGCCCTTAACCTTTTAACGTTATACAACAATTATAGATCATAAAAAACGGCTATTTCTTTGCTGGGTGTGATCGTATTGTGATCGCCAGTGAGTCCGGATATAGTGTTATTATGAAGAAATTAGAAAAAGAATTAGAAGCTTATTTCAATAGTTTTGATGAAAAAGAATTTTTTTTTAGAACTAAATATCTAGAAGAATATCTTATCTCTGATTGGTTCTTCATTAATTTAGATCAAAAAGAAAAAGAGAAAATTTATAATTGAAAAAATTTTATCAATTATAGTTTCGGGTTTGATATTGAGCGGGTGTGATCATGAATATCGGAAGAGGACTTAAAGCAATAGTTAATGTAGGTTTTTGGATATGGATTGCATTAGGTGCACTACTTGTTATTGGAGGCATTAATAAAGGAGATACAACACAAATTTTTTTTGGCTTAGTGTTTGCAGTTGCTTTGCCTGTTATTATACGCATAGCTCTTTTTTATATAATCGATTCATTTAAATGAAAAAACTTTTAGCGATCGTGGTTCTAGGTTTGCTGTTGAGTGGAAACTCTAATGCTTGTGAAAAAGAGGATTTCATAAAATATATATCAGCAGGTAAAAACAAATGTATAGCAATTTTAAATTTAGGAAAGATTGAAAAGGGTAAAAAAAACTTAATAGTATTTCTTCATGGTGATGGTAGTCCTAATTCTCCAAGACCAGGAATACCCAAAAAAAGTCAAATTAGATTTGCAAAAGAATTAATAAACAATAATAACAATATTTTTCTTTTTGCAAGACCTGGTTACTTTATTAGAGAAAGAGGCAGTAGTGAAGAGGATAGATATTCATCAGGACCTCGTAACGCTATAAAGAGTACAGTGGTAAATTATGATTGGAAAAATTTTCAAATACTAGCACCTGCATTACAAAATCTTAAAAAATATTATAAACCAAAAAAACTAATTTTAATTGGTCATTCTGGAGGAGCTTATCAGGGAGGTACTATTCATGGAAAAGTACCAGGATTAGTTGATATAAATATTTTGATCTCTTGCCCGTGTGACTGGGAAACTAGAAAAAAACTAAGCAACGGTAAAAAATGGGAAACCAAATCTCAATTGAAAGAATTAAAAAAAAACTCACCAAGTTTCAATTATAAAGATATAGATTTAAAATCTCTCAACATAATAATTGTTGGAAAAGATGATAAAAATACAGCTCCAGGAGTTTCAAAATATTATTATGATTTACTTAAAAAGAAAAAACTACAAGTTAAGTTACATATTATTGATGGAGGTCACGGATTAAGGTCTATGGCAACAATTGGATCTATCATTAAAGAATATATAAACTAATGAAAAAATTTTTAGGGATCGTAGTTCTGGGTTTGTTGTGGAGTGGAACTCTATATGCTGAAAGAACCTTTCTAATTTGCAAAGAAGTTAATAAAAGCAAAATTGATACATATTCTTTTGATAAAGAATTTGTTTATTCTGGCGCTGCAAAATATAAAATTAATTCTAATACAGATACAATCTATGCTTCTTTTGAAAATGATCCTACTAGAGAATGGGGTTTTATATCAATTAATAGAGTCTCGGGTACTTTAGAAAGAGCTCATGGATTAGTTATGCCTGGAGAAGATCATAAAAAAGTTAGAATGATGAAAAAAAATAAATTATTTGAAATATTTTATAACTGCCAAAAAACTTATAAAAAATTCTAATTCCCCCGCACACCAAGTTTGTCTTTCTTCAGTGTGATCCTATTGTGATCTAATTAAAAAAAGTTGTGAATTAATAAGTGTTAACGCCAATACGCAGGGGCGTTCTGTTGCCAGGTGCTCCAAATCCCTTAAATTAATCTAGCTGACAATTTTTATCTCTTTTATTTATTACAAATGGGTGTTTAAAAAAAGTTTCACTAAGATCTATAATTCCATAAAAATTATTTCTACTTTTATGAATATCAATAGTTTGTACTAATCCATCAAGTTCATAAAGTCCATATTTTGCCCAACAAAACTTTACTCGATTATAAAGGTTCATCGCCTTAGATGGTATTAACGCCTCTTGCGCTTGTTGAATTTTTTCTCCTTTTTGTTTCAACTTTTCTTTACCTTCAACATAGTTTTTGTCGTCTTCTTTTATATTTTCATTATCTTTAAAATTATAACTCACATTCTTACATTTATAGTTTCTTAATGGTTGATCAGGCAAATCTAAATAATTATTACCCTCTATTTTGTATGCTTTTGAACTCCAGGTTTTTTTTTGTGTATCAAAATAATATTTAAATCCAACTTTAGGATTATTACCATGACGAGGAAAAATTTCAGTTTCGACAATACTTTCGTTGTAAGATTTAATTGGGTATTCACGAACTTCTCCATTCTTAAGAATTGAAGCTACTTTTTTCTTTTTAAGGGAAATTTCAAAGTCCAAACTAAATTCTCCATTTGGTGTAACTAACTTGCAATCCCTAAAATAATTCTCTGCATTTACACTATTTTCACTTAAGATTATTAAAATTAGGATTATATAGATTTTTTTAATCATTATTTTTCATTGTGAAAGGGGGCGTTCTGTTGCCCGGCATAAGATAAAAAATAGCACATTTGCTTACTTTATCAATACACTTCATTGTAAACTTCATTGCCAGAAAGACTTATTTTGTTTTCACTTAGTTTTTTTGATCTTATACTTCATTGTAAATTTGATTAATATTTATTCATGAAAAAATTATCAATAATAATTTTACCAATTTTTTTATTATTTTTTTATATTTTCAGTGCAATGTATTCATTTCATCAAGTCCATAAGTCAATATATTACAATGATAAACAATTGAGTAAAAATTATATTGAATGGGATGAAGTAAAAAAAAATTTCAAAGATTTTTTTAACGCCAATCTACTTGATAAAATGTCAAATGAAAAAGAATTTAAAGACTTAGGTGAACTTGGAATTTTAGTTACAGGTCTTGCAAGTAAATTCGTCGACTACGCCATTGATACATATATTAACCCTGAGGGATTAAGTTTGTTAATACAAAAATCTGATAAAAAGTCTGAAATACCAGAACCAAATTTAGGAACATTAATTGGGGGAATTTCAATAATGAACTTTGATGGTTTAAGTTCTTTCCATGTAAATTTAGAAACTGATGGAGAAGAAATTCCAGTTCACTTTAAAAGAATTGGAATAAAGTGGAAGGTTGTGGAAATAGAATTCCCAGAGAATATTTTTGATGAAATGAAACTTAACTAAGTAAAAAGGGGCGTTCTGTTGCCAGGTGCCCCAAGACCCCGTAACTTAACTAACTAAGTTAATTAAGCTGCAAGTGCAAATTTTTGATTTGCATTTATAAATTAGCCCGTTACGTCGGAACCATCTCGAACGAAAAAATAGCCTTTAGACACCCGTCGATCCTAATTCACCCCCGTAAGTTGTAAATGGTGGAGGTGGTGGGTACTGCCCCCACGTCCGTGATGTTTATTACGAAATTCGTTTATCGTCATAGTTGGAAAACCAACACTATTAATATAAAACTCTTTAAAATAGATTCAATAATTAATTCTAAAATGAAACTTACAAAAGAACAAAAGCAAGAAATTGCAGATCAACAATCACAAAAAAACACTACTAAAAGAGTTACTTCTACTGAATTAGAAAAAATTCTTTACGAGGCTTTACCCGTTTTAGATCATGGATTTGTAAGAGTGGTAGATTACATGGGAGATGACAGTTCTATAGTCCAATCTGCAAGGGTCTCATATGGAAAAGGAACAAAAAAAGTTTCAACAGATGAGGGTCTTATCAAATATTTAATGAGACATTGGCACTCAACTCCTTTTGAAATGTGTGAAATTAAATATCACGTCAAATTACCAATTTTTATAGCACGACAATGGATTAGACATAGAACTGCAAATGTAAATGAATATTCTGCAAGATATTCAATTTTAGATAAAGAGTTTTATATTCCTGCTAAAAATCAACTTTCAGCTCAATCAACGTCTAACCGCCAAGGCAGAGGTGATTTAATAACGGGTGAACAAGCAGATGAAGTTTTAAAAATTTTAAAAGATGATGCTACCAGAACTTACGATAATTATGAAAAGATGCTTAACGAAAGATATGATGGAACGACCATAGATGAAAACAAGTCTGGTTTAGCCAGAGAACTTGCAAGAATGAATTTAACTTTAAATTCATATACCCAGTGGTATTGGAAAACAGATTTATTAAATCTTTTAAACTTTTTATTTTTGAGAGCTGATAGTCACGCACAATATGAAATTAGAGTTTATGCTGAAACAATGCTTGATACTGTAAAAAAATGGGTTCCAATCACTCACGCGGCATTTTTAGATTATAGAGTAGGAGCTGTTCATGTTTCAAGTAAGGGGAAAAAGGTAATCCAGCTTATAGCAAAAGGCGAGAAAGTAAGCCACGAAAGCTCTGGTCTTTCAAAGAGAGAGTGGAATGAGTTAATGACTGCTTTTGATCTTAAAGATAAATTGATATAGTCTCTAAAAAAAATTTAGACTAATGATGAAACTTATAAACAAAATAACTTTCATAATAATCTTTCTTTTTATAAACATTAATGCTTTTGCGGCAATTTCATACGTTGATGATATTGATGTTCCTGCAAATAATGAAAATGGTCAGAACATTCCTCAAGGTGTAACTTTTAATTCTGATGGTACAAAAATGTATATTATTGGTTCATCTGCGAACAGGATAATTCAGTATACATTAAGCACACCTTTTGATATTTCAGAAGCTACTCTTTTGGCAGGAAGCATTTGTACCGAAGGGTTCGCAGGCGATGGATTAAAAATAATATTTAATTCAGATGGATCTAAGTTTTTTTTAGTTGATGATGCTACTCAGGATGTAGAAATATTAACTTTAACTACTGCTTACGATATTTCAACTTGTAGTAATACCGGTAGTAAAGATTTTGGCACTACCAATTTGAGAGATTTGAAATTTAGTAATGATGGAAAAAAAGTTTTTTTGTATGATCAAGGTGGAACTCATTCTCTTAAACAATATTCACTTTCAAGCGCATTTGATATATCAAACCCTACTTTAGTTAAAACATATACTGGCACAAGTAGTAAAACTCTAAAACAACTTACGGGTAATGAGAACAAAGTAAATGGTTTAGCATTTAGTTCTGATGGAGCTAAAATGTTTGTAACAAATGATACAAAAATAACTGAATTTACTTTATCTAATCCTTTTGATTTATCAAATGTGACTTTAGAAGGTAGAGAAGATATATCAGATCAAATTACGGATAATAAGATATCTGGAATAGCTTTTAATAATGATGGTTCAAAAATGTTTATAGTAGATTCTAAAACAGGCTTTACTTCTGATGTTCACGAATATGATTTAACTTGTGGTTTTGGTGTCATTAGTTGTATTGATCCAACAGCAAATAAAGATGATGTAGCATCTATAGAAACACAGTCTGAAACTACAAAAAAACTTATACAGCATACAACTTATCCAGTACTCAATCGAATGGAATGGTTAAGGCGAAATAGTGGAAGAGTAAATTTAACAAATCAAAATATAAAGTTTCAATTTAATAATGAAATTTTAAATACCTTAAAAGATCAATTAATTCCTATCTATTTTTCAAGTGATGGCAATAATGAAACGAATTTTCAAAATTCAAACTGGTCTTTTTGGAGTGAGGGAACGATCAGTATTGGAAGTGTAGGTGATACAAGCCAATCATCCTCAAAAAGTATTAGTACGTCAGCAATTACTCTTGGTGCAGATAAAAAGGGCAAAGATGATATTATGAGAGGTATTGCTTTAAGACTTGGAACTGATGATATTGATGTTGGTGACCTAGGAAGTGCTTTAGATATGAGTTCTTTTAGTTTAACCTTTTATAAGAGTAAACCAAGAGGAGAGCAAAGATTTACAGATCATTTAATAGGTTTAAGTTTTTTAAATTCTGATTTAATTAATAATAGTGGCTCTACTTCAACAGATGGGGATAGATATGGTGAGCAATTATATGGATCTTTAAGTTTAAGAGATACATTTTCAAAAAATCAATTAAATTTTACTCCTAAACTAAAGATCAACTACGGAGTAACTCACTTAGGAGCTTACACTGAAACTGGAGCGACAGGACTAAACCTACAATTCGAAGATCAATATATTGGAAATTTTACTTCGTCTGTAGGAACAAGTTTGGATAACACATACGATTTTGAAGTTGGCTCTTTTATTCCATATTTTGACTTTGAATATAATGCTGATATGAGCCCATCATCACAGCAAAAATTTTCTTATGCTTCTAATGGTCAAAGCTATAAATTAAAAAACATTAATAACTCTACTCATAATTTTATGGGCAGTATTGGTTTTGATTTTATATCTGATAATGGTTTAACATTAATGACTAAATACACAAGAGATCAGTCCAAAAATAGTAAAAATGATAACTTTATTATTGGCTTAGATATTAGAGAGTCTCACAGATCTTCCTATGCAATGTCCATTGAGGATACTTCGGCTAAACTTTCACAAAATAAAGAATTAAATGGTTTCAAAATTAATATAGATAGTCACTATGATTTATTTAACGAAGAACCTGATTATGGACTTTATTTAAAAATTTCAAAAATTAATTAGTCTTGAAAAAAATTAATAAAACATGAAAAATTTGATCTTGAAAAATTAAGATTATACTAACCAGAGTGCAATGATTTAATGATTACTTTTGATTTT
>CACATS010000012.1 GCA_902535505.1 uncultured Pelagibacteraceae bacterium
ATTGGCCAATAATAGATGTAACCAGAAGATCTGTTGAGGAAACAGCAGCATCCATATTAAAAATAATAGAAATAAAAAAACATACATGAAACTAATCTTAGCCTCGAAAAGCGGTGTTAGAAAAAAGATCTTAGATGACAACAACATTGACTCTGATGTAATCGTTTCAAACGTAGATGAAGATGAAGTAAAAGCATCCCTTCTCAGCGAGGGAGCAGACCCAATGATAATTTCTAAAAACTTAGCAGAAATAAAATCTATAAAAGTAAGTAGTAAAAATCCAGATAGAATAGTCTTAGGAGCTGATAGTGTAATTTCTTTAGACAACCAATTGATCAATAAACCAAAAAGTCGAAATGAGGCATTTAATATTTTAAAAAAGTTGAATAATTCCAAACATTATCTGATAAGTTCTGTCTGTATTTCTAAAAATGGAGCAATGATCTGGAATCATACAGACTCTTCTGAGTTGAAAATGAAAAATTTCACTGATGAACAGCTTTTGAATTATCTGAATAAAATTAAAACTGAAACCTTGCTAGCTTACGGTGTTTATCAAGTTGAGGCTGAAGGTTTAAGTTTGTTTGAGTATATAAAAGGCGATCAAAACTCAATTATGGGTTTGCCTATCAAAGACATTATCAACTATATTAATAAGTATAAAAAATGACAAAAAAATATGGGATAATTGGAAACCCAATAAAACATTCTTTATCACCGATTTTACATAACTATTGGTTCGAGAAATACAAAATAGATGCAAGTTATTCAATAATAGAAATTGAAAACAGCGAGCTACCAAAATTAATTAATAGAATTAAAAATAAAGATATAATTGGCATTAATATAACTCTTCCATATAAACAAAAAATCGTCCCACATATTGATGTTCTTATCAATGATGCTGAAATTACAAGTTCAGTTAATACAGTTTTTTTAGATGATAAAGGAACAATTGTTGGAGAAAATACGGATGTATTTGGGTTACAAGCAGCTTATCTTAAAGAAGTAGATAATATTAATAGAAAAAACGCTTTAGTTATAGGAGCAGGAGGAGTTTCACCATCAGTAATATTATCTCTAAAAAAATGTGGAGTGAAGAATATTTCCATAGTAAATCGAACTGAAGAAAAATGTATTTTCTTAAAGAAAAAATTTAAATATTTAAATATAATAAGCTGGCCAAATTTAAAAAACGAATTGAAAAATTATGATATAATCATCAATGCAACAAGTTTGGGTCTTAAAAATGGACAAGATTTCAATTTTAATTTTGATCAGGTGAAAAATAGTTTAATTTATATTGATACAATTTATAATCCTTTAGAGACTAAAACTTTTAAATATTTGAAAGAAAAGAATATTAGAGTTTTTAATGGCCTTGAAATGTTTATTTACCAAGGGCAAAAAGCTTTTTATTTATGGACTAAAATTAATCCAGAAATTGATCAAAAACTAATCGAACTTTTATTGTCAAAATTAAAATAATGATGAAGGTTGGTATTACAGGCTCTTTAGCCTCTGGAAAAACAACAGCTAGTAAAATTTTATCAGCAGGCAGAGGACCCCTTTTTAGTGCTGATGCAGTTGTTAAAAAATTATATACAAAAAATAAATTTAAAAAGGTTATCATTAAGAATTTCAATTTAAAAAACTCTTCTAATATTAAAAAATCACTGAGAGAAAAAATCATAAAAGACAAATCAAATATTCAAAAGCTTGAAAAAATTATCCACCCTTTGGTAAGAAAGGAGATGCAAAAGTTTATTAAAAGAAATACAAAAAAAAATTTTATATTCTTTGAAATTCCTCTTCTTATTGAGAGTAATCTAATGAATATTTTTGATATTATTTTTTATATTAAAGCAAAAAAGTTTATAAGGCTTAAAAGATTTAATTTAAAGGGTGGGAAAAAACTAATTTTTAACATTTTAAATTCAAAACAATTAAGCGCTATTAAAAAAGCCAAATATTGCGATCATGTCATTGTTAATGAAAAAAATATTAAGATTTTAAAAAAAAATTTATTGGATATATTTAAACAATATGAATGAAATATTTTTAGACACAGAGACAACTGGTCTATCATTCAAGGATGGCCATAGAATTGTAGAAATTGCCTGTATAGAAACAAAAGACTTAATTCCAACTGGAAATGTTTTTCATCGATTAATTAATCCTGAAAGGAATATTCCTGAAGAAGCTTTTAAAATTCATGGGTTTTCAGAAAAATTTTTAAGTACCAAAGAAAAATTTGGTAAAATATCAGATGATTTTTTAAATTTTATTGATGGAAAAAAAATAGTCATTCACAATGCATCTTTTGATTTAGGTTTTTTAAACGGCGAACTCAGTTTATTAAATAAAAAAACAATAGAACCAAAACAAGTTGTAGACTCACTTGAGATTGCAAGAAATAGGTTCCCCGGTATATCTAATTCTTTGGACGCCTTATGCAAGAGATTTAATATTGATCTTTCAAAAAGGACTAAACATAATGCACTACTTGACTGTCAGTTACTTAGGGAAGTATATATTAATTTACTAGATGCGAAAGAACCCAAGTTTAATTTATCTACTAAAGACCCAGAACAAAATTTAGATAGAAACAAAAATTATAATAAAAAAGTAGTGGAAATCTCTAGTAAAGAAATAAATATGCATAAGGAATTTTTAAAAAAAGAATTAAAAAAAAATTATTATTGAGATTTCCTCATATTATAAAGATTAAGAAAATCAACATTTTCGCTAATTTTTACATCTTTAAATCCAGAGCTTTCAAACAAGCTGACAAATATTTTTCTAAGATCGCCATAAATTTCCGATGGAACTTCAACTAAAATAATTTTTTCTAATTGATCTTTATTAGCTTTATCATTTTGCAACTCAATAATTGTAGCAAATACAATTTTAGTATCAATTATTTCAAAATCACTTTTAGTAGGCGATAAATTTAATGAAGTTAAAACTTCAATAATATTTTGTTCTACTCTATTGCTTTTAATATCAATATTAATTTTGTAATTTTTAATATCTTTTGAGAGAAGATAAAAAGTTTTGGTATTTGGGATATTAAAGTTTAATTCTTTTATATATTTACCAATAATTTTATAATTCATCTTTATCCTTATTAATTATTTCGCCATCAATAGTGTCTATATCATTTTTAGTTAAGTTTGTTCTCTCTCGCTTTCTAAATAAAATTTTAAATAAAATTTTTCTAGAAAAAGGAAATAAAAGTAAAAATCCAATTCCATCTGTAAAAAAACCAGGAATGATTAATAGCAAAGCAGCACAGGCTATAGATGCACCAGATATTAATTCATAAACTGGTGCCTTATTTTGATAAATATTTATAATTCCGGACTTTAAAATTTGGATACCTTGTATCCTAGCATAGTAAATACCGACTATTGCGGTTAAAAAAATAAGAGCTATGGTGTTAAATGCACCAATTTGCCCCCCAATTTTGATCATAAAAAATATTTCTATAGCAGGTAACCCTATTAAAATTAGGAAAAATGTGTTCATTTGTCTGATACAAAATTATATTATTCATGTATATTTATCAAATTATGAGTAGTAGTTTCGGTTATTTAGATATAATTTTATTAGGGATGATTGCAGGATTCATAATCTTGCGACTAAGAAGCATATTAGGAAGGAAAACTGGTCATGAGACAAAAGTTTATCCAAACTTTGCTGAAAAAAAATTCAGTATGCCTCAAAAAGACACTAAAGCTGCTGAAAAAAATCTAGAAATTCTTGAAGGAAAAGACAAAAAAGAATTTTTAAAAGGTGCTGAGATAGCTTACGAAAGTATTTTAACTTCTTTCGCATCAGGTGATTTGATCAAATTAAAAGCTTTGTTATCACCAAATATGTTTTCTAATTTTTCTGATGCAATAAAATCTAGAAACAAAGATAAAATTAAATCGGAATTTACATTTATCGGAGTGAAAGAGTCCTCTGTAGAAAAATACGAGAAAATCAAAGACAATTTATTTGCTACTGTTAAGTTCGTCGCTGAAGTGATATCTGTAAAAAAAGATAAAGATAATAAAATAATCGAAGGAAATCCCGACAAAATAAAATTTGTAACTGATAGTTGGAAATTTACAAAAAATATTAACAATAAAAGTCCAAACTGGTATTTATCTGAAATTATCAGTCAGTGAATAAAAAAAAAAATCTTTCTCAAGAGGATAAGAAAAGTTGGGAAGATTATATAAAAGATCCATCAGATATTTACGATAAAGATAAAAACAATCAAAAGAGTATTAGAAAAGAAAGATTTAAGTTTGATCTGCATGGTTTTACTCTAGATGAAGCGAACAAAAAGGTAAAAGAAATTTTACTCTTTTGTATAAAGAATAAGTATAAAGAATTGTTATTAATTACAGGTAAGGGGCTACATTCTACAAGTGATAAAGATGCTTATATTTCAAAAAACTTTGGAAAATTAAAATTTTCTGTTCCGGAATTTATTAGATCTGATCTTGAGATCAATAAACTTATAGTTTCGATTAATGAAGCCGATGTAAAAGATGGTGGAGAAGGTGCAATTTTAATAAAGTTGAAGAATTTATAATATAAACTTTGATAAGTCCGTATCCTTAACTAAATTACCTAAATTATCTTGAACAAATTTTTTATCAACTGTGATTGTTTCTCCAGCTCTATCTGTAGCGTTGAAACTAATATCATCCAATACTTTTTCTATAATAGTATGAAGTCTTCTCGCTCCAATATTTTCAACTGAAGAATTAACTTCTGCAGATATTTTTGCAAGCATATCAATACCATCTTCTGAAAATTGAAGATTAACGTCTTCAGTTTTTAAAAGTGCTTTGTATTGTTTTATTAAACTATTATCTGGCTCTTTGAGAATTCTTTTAAAATCCTCTTCATTAAGAGCGTTTAATTCCACTCTTATTGGTAATCTTCCTTGTAGTTCAGGCAATAAGTCAGACGGTTTGGCCAATTGGAAAGCTCCTGACGCTATAAATAAGATATGATCAGTTTTAATCGGTCCGTGTTTAGTACTCACTGTTGTTCCCTCAATTAAAGGCAACAGATCTCTTTGAACACCCTCTCTAGAAACATCTCCCCCAACCCTATCGCTTCTTGCAGAAACTTTATCGATTTCATCCAGAAATACTATTCCATTTTCTTCAGTAGCTTTTTTGGCTTCTTTAATGATTTTATCTTCCTCAATCATTTTATCTGACTCTTGAGCAACTAAAATCCCGTGAGACTCTTTAACAGTCATTTTTTTCTTTTTTCCTTTTTTGTTTCCCATAGATTTTCCAAGGATGTCTCCGAGATTGACCATGCCAACGTTTCCTCCAGGCATACCGGGTATTTCAAAGCTTTGTAATCCAGAGGATGTATCCTGAACTTCTATTTCAATTTCGTTATTATCTAGATCACCGTTCCTAAGTCTTTTTCTAAAACTTTCTCTTGTAGCAACACTTGCTTTATTCCCAACCAAAGCATCTAAAACTTTTTCCTCAGCCTTTAATTCAGCTTTAGCTTTAACTTCTTTTCTTTTTCTCTCTCTTTCCATAGCTATTGCAATTTCAATTAAATCTCTGACGATTTGTTCGACATCTCTACCTACATAACCAACTTCAGTAAATCTTGTCGCTTCCACTTTTATAAAAGGTGCCTCAGCTAATCTTGAGAGTCTTCTTGATATTTCGGTTTTTCCTACTCCTGTTGGACCGATCATAAGAATATTCTTTGGTAATACTTCATCTCTCATTTCATCAGTAAGAGCCTGTCTTCTCCATCTATTTCTTAATGCAACAGCAACAGCTTTTTTTGCTTCCTTTTGACCGATTACATATCTATCCAGCTCTGAAACTATTTCTCTTGGGGAAAGAGCGCTTACCTTTGAGCTATCAGCTTTAGATCCTTTAACTAGTTTTAAATTTGTCTCTTTTTTTGATTTAGACATTTAAATTTTTTCCATTGTTACATTATTATTTGTAAATACGCAGATATCTGATGCTACTTTTAATGCTTTTCTCGCGATTTCTTCTGCCTTCATATCAGTCTCAATTAATACCTTTGCAGCTGCAAGAGCATAGTTTCCTCCAGATCCTATTCCAATTATTCCATCCTCTGGTTCTAAAACATCACCAGTTCCGGAAATTATAAAGCTGTGATTTTTATCTGCAACTGCCATTAATGCTTCTAATCTTCTTAAAAATTTATCACCTCTCCAATCTTTAGCTAATTCAACAGCTGCTCTTTGTAAGTTGCCGGCATGCTTTTCTAATTTTGCCTCAAGCCTCTCAAATAAAGTTAAAGCGTCTGCAGTTGAGCCAGCAAAGCCTGCAATTACACCTCTGCTCTCAATTTTTCTAACTTTCTTGGCCTTGCTTTTTAAAACTGTATTACCAAGACTGACTTGACCGTCACCTGCCACAATTGTTTCCCCGCCTTTTCTAAGAAGGACAATTGTAGTGCCGTGCCATTTTTCAGCTGTATTCATGAAGTTATATGTGGAGATTAATTTGCAATCTTCAATAGTGATTTATTGATAAAATGTCCAATTAAATATATATCAAAGGTAAATCAGGCATAGTTTATGAGTAGAAAAGCAAAAATAACTAGGAAAACAAAAGAGACCAGTATTTCTGTCGCGGTTAATCTAGACGGAAAAGGAAAATATAAAATTAAAACTGGAATAGGTTTCTTAGATCACATGTTGGAGCAATTATCAAAACACTCTCTTATTGATTTAGAGGTCAAAGCTAAGGGTGACACGCATATAGACTTTCACCATACTACTGAAGACACAGGCATTGCGATAGGTGAAGCTATCAAAAAAGCAGCAGGCAATAGAAAAGGAATAACACGATACGCATCAACTATGATACCTATGGATGAGACATTAAGCCGAGTTTCAATTGATGTATCGAATAGACCTTATTTAATTTGGAAAGTTAATCTGCCAGTTGAGAAGCTAGGCGAAATGGATACCGAACTATTTAAGGAGTGGTTTCAAGCTTTTTCACAATCTGCTGGAGTTACTTTACACATTGAAAATATTTACGGTGAAAATAGTCACCACAAGATTGAGTCATGTTATAAAGGTTTAGCTAGATCATTAAAAGATGCTTTAGCGATTGATAAGAGAATTAAAAACTCAATACCTTCGACAAAAGGCTCTATTTAAAATTGATGAACGTCACAATTGTTGACTACCAATCAGGCAATATTAGCTCTGTTATAAATTCTTTTACAGAGGTCGCTAGAGGTAAAGTCAATCTAGAGGTAACTTCAGATATTAAGAAGATCAAATCTAGCGATAAGATTGTTTTACCGGGGCAAGGTTCATTTAAAAGCTGCGTAGACTCTTTAAATAGTATTGATGGATTGGTGGATACTTTAAAAGATTTTGTAATTACGAATAAGAAACCTTTGTTTGGAATTTGCGTGGGCTTACAGATGTTTGCAGACATCGGTTATGAGGAAGCAAAAACAAAAGGACTAGGTTGGATTTCTGGAAAAGTATTAAGAATTAATAACCAAAGAGGAAAATTTAAACTTCCACATATTGGTTGGAACGAAATTGAAATTCAAAAAGAAAGCAAGATATTTAAAGATATAAAAAATAAATCTCATATGTATTTCGTTCACAGTTATGAGTTTATTCCTGAAGATAAATCAGTCATTTCAGCAACAACAGACTATTCATCAAAAATTGTCTGCTCTGTTGAAAAAGACAATCTATTTGGAACGCAGTTTCACCCTGAGAAGAGTGATAAAACTGGATTAAAAATAATTGACAACTTTTTAAAATTATAATGAAAATATTTCCAGCTATAGATATTAAGGACAAGAAATGCGTTAGACTAATCAAAGGAGACTTTGAAAAAAAAACTGAGTATGAGACTTCACCAATTGATCAAGCAGGTAAATATAAAGATCATGGCTTTAAAAATTTACATATTGTTGATTTGGATGGTGCATTAACTGGAAAGACGGTTAATCTAGATATTATCAAAGAAATAGTAAGTAAATACGATTTAAAGATTGAAATAGGTGGCGGCATTAGATCTATCGATAGTATTAATAAATATATTGATGCAGGTGTTGAGAAGGTAATTTTAGGAAGTGGTGCGATTACAAATAAAGAATTTTTAAAAGAGGCTTGTGAAAAATTTAAAAGTCAAATTGCTTTAGGACTAGACGCAAAAGATGGAAATCTTTCTGTGTCAGGTTGGAAAGAAAATTTAAATGTTAAAACCATAGACTTTCTTAAAGCTATTAACAGCTATGGAGTAAGCAGAATAATTTATACGGATATTAACAGAGATGGAATGAAAACTAGCCCTAACTTTGACGAGACTATAAAGATTGCAGAACTTTCTAATTGTCCTGTTGTAATTTCAGGAGGTGTTTCTTCAATCAGCGATATTAAGAAAGCAAAAGAATTAAATAATAAAAAAATTGAAGGTATTATTGTCGGCAAAGCTATTTACGATGGTGATATTAAACTTGATGAGTTAGCAAAGGAGATTGATGCTTAAAAATAGAATTATACCTTGCCTTGATGTTAAGAATGGAAGAGTAGTTAAAGGTATTAACTTTGTTGAATTAAAAGATGCGGGAGATCCAGTTGAACAAGCTAAAATTTATAGTGACAGCGGAGCTGACGAGATTTGTTTTTTAGATATTACTGCATCGAACGAAAATAGAGATACAATTATTGAAATTGTAAGAAAAACTGCAAAAGAATGTTTTGTTCCTTTAACCGTCGGTGGAGGTGTTAGAAATATTCAAAATATTACTGATTTATTATTAGCTGGTGCCGATAAGGTATCTATTAATACTGCTGCAGTAAATAATGTCAATTTTGTAAAAGAGGCTTCAAAAAAATTTGGATCTCAATGCATAGTAGTTGCGATAGACGCTAAAAAAGTTTCAGAAAATAAATGGGAAGTTTTTACTCACGGTGGAAGAAATAAAACTGGTATCGATGCAGTGGAGTTTGCCATAAAAGTAGAGGAGAATGGAGCCGGAGAAATTTTATTAACTTCAATGGATAAAGATGGAACTAAATCTGGTTACGATATTGATTTATTAAAAACAATTACGAATAGAACTAATATTCCTGTAATAGCTTCTGGTGGAGTTGGAACACTAGATCACTTATACGATGGCATTGTTAAAGGCGGTGCAAGTGCAGTTTTGGCGGCTTCTATTTTTCATTATGGTGAATATAAAATTAAAGATGCTAAAGAATATTTGAATTCTAAAAATGTATCGGTAAGGTTATAAGATGTTCGAAAATTTAGAACAATTAATTAAAACAATCAGAGAGAGAAAAAATTCTTCTCCAGATAAGTCTTATACTAATAAACTTTTGAATGATAAAAACTTAAGTGTTTCAAAAGTAAAAGAGGAAATAGGTGAATTAGTAGAGTCTGTGGAAAAAAATTCAAATAAGATTCACGAAGCTGCTGATGTGATTTATCATTTAATGGTATATCTAGAGGCACATGACATAAAAATTGAAGATGTAATGAAAGAGCTAGATAATAGAAAAAAGTAATAATAAAATGAGTAAAGTTAAATTTTTTTTCATTCTTATTGGGCTTTTTGTGTTGTACAAAGGATATACGGCGTTTAGAGATTTTGAAATTGGGGTTGCAAATAGAGCTGTAGACATAAAAGTTAAATCTGGTGGAGATGTAGAAGGGGAAGTGATAGCACTTATGATGTATTTTGGAGAGCCATTAAAGCTAAAAGAACACCTATACACCACATCTAGAGCTGAGTGTCTTAATTTAAAAGAAAATGCTGAGAATAGCTCATCGGCATTTTACAAGTGCTCAAGAGTAAATGCTAAAATTGTTCAAGGTAAAATTGTTGAAGTTATTGAAGAATTAGAGGTTATCCAATGACCTACGATAAGAACAATATATTTGCAAAAATCCTTAGAGGAGAAATCCCTTGTAAAAAAGTTTTTGAAAATGATCATGTCTTAGCTTTTCATGATATTAACCCTCAAAAAAAAGTACATGTCTTGGTTATCCCTAAGGGTGAATACGTAGATTTAGATGATTTTAACAACAAAGCCTCAGATAAAGAGATTGTAGAGTTAAACAAAGCAGTGACACATGTCGCAAATTTAGTGGGCGCAAAAGACAAAGGTTACCGAGCTTTAACTAATATTGGAAGTGATGGCGGTCAGGAAGTTCCTCACTTACATTTTCATATATTTGCAGGTGAAAAGATTGGAAAAATGGTGAGCTAATGGTTTCAAGAGTAAAAAGATATTTTTTAGAAATTAAAGATTTCTCAAAAACAATTGATTTAAATCTTCCAGAAAATTTTCAAATTATTTTAGATAATAAAGATAATTTTCATCTAAATAGGTTTTTTTATAAACAAATAGGTGTAGATCATTATTGGAGAGATAGGTTGTTATGGTCTGATAGTGAATGGGTAAAATATGTTACCAATAAAAATTTGGAAACACATGTTCTTAAAAAAGGTGAAGATTTAGTTGGATATTACGAACAAGAATATCATCCTGTATCAAATGAAGTAGAGCTTATCAATCTAGGAGTACTTAAAGAATTCAGAGGTTTAAAGCTCGGTTCAACACTTGTAAATCATGCTATCGCAAGCGCATCAAGAAAAAATCCTGAAAGAATGTGGGTTCACACTTGTAGTCTAGACCATAAACACGCATTACAAAATTATAAATCCAAAGGTTTTGAAATTTTTAAAGAAGAAGAAATTGATTTTGTAGCCTAGTTTATTTCAGGCACTTTAAAGGTACCTTTTTTAAAAACGTCATTTTTAGCAACAATGTTTAGTGAGAAATTTATATTATTGTTGTATTGATCTTTAATCTCCCATCCTTTTAAATCTAGATTTTTTTTGTCAAAAAAAATTGTAATTTCGTTACCACCATAATAAACAAGCTTAATTATTTGATTAGTTATCTCCAATTCCCCTGATTGCACAATTTCTAAAAGTTTATCTTTATATAAAATATTTAAGAATGGAGATTTTGAAATAGGATAATAATAAGTTTTATTGTACCTTTTCTGTGTTATTGCTAATCTTTTATTATTTATAATTAGCTCTTTTTTCTTGTCATCAAAGTAATTGCATTTTAATTTTCCAGGAAACTCTAAAAGACAACTACCTTTTTCTATTTTTTCATTAATTAATTGATCAAAAGTAAATTCTAAAGAATTTAAGCTATTTAATTGAGAAATTATTTGATCTTTTTCATTAGCTGATAAACTCGTTGTAATTAATAGAAAAAACGCGATTAAAAATGTTTTATTAAAGAACTTCACGTTTACCAACATGATTTGCCTTACTAACAATTCCTTTTTCCTCCATCATATCAATAATTCTAGCAGCTCTATTGTATCCGATCTGTAATTTTCTCTGTAAGAAGCTTGTAGAGGCCTTTCCTTCAGCTTTTATAATTTCTACGGCCTGATTGAATAATTCATCTTCATCACCTTCATTTCCAGAAGTTAAAGAGCTTTCAGTTGTTTCTTGAGAAGTAATTTCTTCCATATAATCAGGCTTTCCTTGTGCTCTTAATGAATTTGTAATTTTCTCAATTTCTTGTTCAGAAACATATGGGCCATGAATTCTAACTATTCTGTTTGCTGATGACATAAATAACATATCTCCTTTTCCAAGTAATTGTTCAGCACCCTGCTCCCCTAAAATAGTTCTACTATCAATTTTAGAACTTACTTGAAAAGATATTCTTGTTGGGAAATTCGCTTTTATCGTACCTGTTATCACATCAACACTTGGTCTTTGCGTTGCCATAATAATATGAATTCCTGCGGCTCTAGCCATTTGGGATAATTTTTGAATGTAATTTTCAATTTCTTTCCCAGCCACGAGCATTAAGTCTGACATCTCATCAACTACAACGACGATGTAAGGCATTTTCAATTTATGTTTAGCATTATAGCCATCTATGTTTCTGACACCTACTTTGCTCATTAATTTATATCTGCTGTTCATCTCTTTAACTGTCCAAGATAAAGCTGAGGTTGCTTTCTTTGCATCAGTAATAACTGGAGTTAATAAATGGGGTATTCCTTCATAAGTAGAAAGCTCTAACATTTTTGGATCGATTAAGATAAACTTACAAAGATCAGGACTCAACTTGTAAAGTATTGATACGATAATTGTATTAATACAAACAGATTTTCCAGAGCCAGTTGTACCCGCAATCAATAGATGAGGCATTGATGTCAAATCGCCGACCAGAGGCATTCCGGAAATGCTTTTCCCCAAAGCTATCGGAAGACTCACTTCTTTTTTTTGAAACTTATCGTAAGAAATTATTTCTCTTAATGATACACTTTCTCTTTCTTCGTTAGGAATTTCAATTCCAACAGTATTCTTACCTGGAATGACTGAAACTCTTGTTGAAGTAGAGCTAGTATTTCTTGCCAAATCTTCGGATAAATTGATTATTTTAGAAACTTTTACTCCAGGAGCTGGCTCAAACTCATACAGACTAACGACTGGACCATTATTAATTGCTTTAATTTTTCCTTCTATACCAAAGTCTTGCAATATCTTCTCCATAAAGTCTGGGTCAGGACGATTTTTATTTCCATCAGAACTAAGTTTAGTTAAATTTTTTTCTAAATAATTTATATCTGGTAGTCTATATTTACTTTTTGGATTAATTTTTTCTTTTTGAGAGCTAGCATCTATATTGAAAGAAAACGATTGTTGAGTTTTTTCCAAAGTTTGAGGCTGATCTTCAATATTGATTTTACTAAAATCTGGCTCAACGTTCTCAATTGTTTTTCTTCTAAATAAAGAAATTACTAAAGAGAATATTTTTTTATAGCTAATATCAGCCGAAAAAGAAAAAAAAATTATTGTTAATAAAAATAATATATAAATTGAGTATGTGTTATCAATCCAAGGTGCCCAAGTATTTATAAAGTTGTAAGTTACTTTTCCTACAAAGCCAGAATTACCATTATCAATGAGCCAAAATGAATTATCATATGTTAAATAAATAAAAACTGTGCCTACCGTTAAGTATGCCACAACTAAAAATAATTTTAAGATTATCCCCTTTAATTCTTTATTTATTATTAAATCTAAGCCCCAAAATAAAAAGTTAAGTAATAATAAAAAGGAGGCTAAACCAAAACTTTGTAATAAAAAGTCTGCAATGCTACTGCCATAAATACCAAAAAAATTCTGGATTTCAAAATTCCTATCCCCATATATAAAAGAGGGATCTTCAGGAGAATAAGTTGTGAATGCTATTGCAAGTGCGACGCTTGATAAAACTAGGATCAAACCTAGAAATTCAAAGGTTCGTTTTTTCAAAAAATTTGTTAAACTATCTAAAAAATTTGTATTCATTACGAATCGTTTTAAGTACTTTTACCATTTTTATTAAAGTGTTAAAAATTTTTATATGAGTAAACAGAGAATATGCATTGTTGGAGATGGACTTGCAGGTTTAATGACTGCGGTAGTTTTAAGTCAAATTCCAGGAGTAGATATAAATTTAATAGCTAAAAAAGAGAAAAAAAACTCAGATAAAAGGACAACTGCTATCTCGTATACAAATTATAAATTTATTCAAGAAAATATCGTTAAGTTAGATAATAATTTGTTTTGGCCTTCAAAAAATATTGAGCTTTTTTATGAAACCTCAAAAGAGAAAATAAATTTTTTAAATCTAAACGAAGTTAATTCTAATTTAATGTACGTTTTTGAAAATGATAAGATTAAAAGTATTTTATCAAAAGAAATAAGCAAGAATAAAATCAAAATAACAAGGAAAGACATTAAAAGTTTAAAAGATCTAAAAAATTATGATTTAGCTATTCTTTGTTTGGGTGCTAAATCAAATATTTATGAAAACATAACAAAATTAAAATCTATCAAAAAAGATTATAAAGAGATTGCCGTTACAGGATATGTTAAACATAATTTCAAAAGTCTTAATACAAGTCAGTTTTTTTTAAAAGAGGGGCCATTGGCTATTCTTCCTTTTTCAAAAAATTACTTTTCTATTGTGTGGAGTCTTAATAAAAAATTTTATGAGAACAATTCTAAAAAGATCAAAGAATTTGTTGAGTATAAATTGCTAGAAATCTTGAAAACTAAAAAAAAAAGTATTACTGTAAGTAATATTCAGTCCTATCCTATATCACTCAATTTAAAGAGACAGTATTATCATAAAAATATTTTAATTCTTGGCGAAGGAATTCACTCAATACATCCTGTAGCTGGACAAGGGTTTAATTTAGTACTTAGAGATATAAAAAAATTAAAAGAAGTTATTAAATATTATGCGGGATTAGGTATTTCTATAAAAGATAGTTATGCTTTAAGTGATTTTTATAATAGTCGAAAACCAGAGAACACTATTATGGGATTGGGAGTCGATATTACTCATAACTTTTTTAAAGAAAATAAGTTTTTAGACCCAATAAAAAAAGTAATATTAAAACAAGTATCTAAATCTGAATTTCTAAAAAGTTTTAGTAAAAGAATTTCTGACAAAGGACTTTATTAGTTTACTGATAACAAATAATAACCCCAACATATAAACGTTTCATCATCATTGGCATCAAATTTTTTAGAGACATTTTGAAATTTCTCTGTAGAGTTCCCTTTGTGCTCAATTTTAATCTCATAATTAAAATCATTAAATAATTTTCTATAATCTTGATGTCTAAGTCTATTTTGGTACAGATAAGAATTATTATATTTTATCCAGTCACCTTCATCAAATTTCAAAAAATTAAGTGAATTTATATTTTTGTCAGTATGAGAATAATGATCACTATAATCGATTATAGAAGAAATTAATCCGCCCTCTTTAAGAATTTTTTTTACATCTAGTAAGAAATTACTTAAATCTTGTAATGAAAAATGTTCAAGAGTAGTTGTTGATACACATATATCAAATTTTTTTTTTGATAAATCTGACAACTTATAAGGAGCTAAATATTGTATATTGTACTTATTTAAAATTTCCTCTTGATTAGCGACTTTACCTTTGAATTCTAAGTTTAGTAAATTCGAAATTATAAGACTCGCATCATTAAAAAGATTGAAATCAATCATTTTATTAATGTCAATTACTGTTTGTTTTAATTGATTATTAAAGATGTATGAAAAATAAATATTCTGTTCTAAAGATTTCCCGGCACCAATTTCTATCAAGTCAATACAATTATTTTTTCTTATTGAAGATTCATGCCTTTCCCAATGCGGATTTATTTTTTGGATATTAATTTTCGATCTACGAGTAATATATTTTTGTATAAAATATAAAGATTTTTTAAGCCTTAGAGATTGGAAAACTTTATATAGAAAAGCTTTTAATTTCCAGTTAATTTGAAACATAAATTAATTAAAGACTTTTATAGATGAATATATATGCATTATCAACGGGACGTGGCCCATCAGGCATAGCGATAATCAGAATTTCAGGAAAAGATGTGCTGAAAATTTGCAAAAATATTACTAAACTAAAAAAAATAAAATCTAATGAGGTAAACTTTTGTAAATTTTTCGATCCTAAGAATGACGAAATTATAGATCCAGAGGCTTTATTATTATGGTTTCCTGGCCCTGATAGTTACACAGGTGAAGATATTGCAGAATTACAAATTCACGGTAGCAATGCAGTTATAAATGTTCTTTTAAAAGTTTTGTCTGAGCAAGAAAATTGTAGATTAGCTGAACCGGGTGAGTTCACTAAAATTGCGTTTCAAAATGATAAAATTGATTTGTTAAAAGCAGAAAGTATAGGAGATCTTATCCATTCTGAGACAGAATTACAAAGACAACAGGCAGTTAAATTAGTTCAGGGTAACGTGTCAAATTATTATAATGATTTGAGAGAAAAAATAGTAAAATCTCTTGCATTTATTGAAGCTAAAATCGATTTTGCGGAAGAAGATCTTCCAGAAAAAGTGTTACGAGAAGCCCATAAATCAATAAAACAAATACATTCTGAAATATCAAAAGTTATTGAGGATAACAAAGTTGGAGAAAAAATTAGAGACGGTTTTAGGGTTTCAATTACTGGAGAAGTTAATGCAGGTAAGTCATCTCTTTTAAATTTACTTTCGAAAAGAGAAGTAGCAATTGTTTCAGATGAAGCTGGCACGACTAGAGATGTTATAGAAACTTATTTAAATTTAGACGGTTATCCAGTAATTCTTGCAGATACTGCCGGCATTAGAAATTCAGAGAATGACATAGAAAAAAAAGGTATTTCTTTAGCCTTAGGTAAATCGAAAGAAGCAGATTTGAATATAGTAGTAATCGATAATTCATCAAAAAAAATTAATAAAGAAATACAGAGCATGATTAATAAAGATACTATAATCCTCTTAAATAAATCAGACTTGTTAGATAAGCAAAATCATAAATTTGATGTCGATACAGTCTTAGCCTCAGTAAAAAATAATAAAAATATTAATAAATTGATAGATTTGATCAAAGCTAAGCTAAGTAAAAAATTCTCATCAAATAACAGTGTTTTGATTACTAGAGAAAGACATAGAGTTAAGCTAAATGATTGTTTAAAAGAAATTGACAAGTTTCTTAAAAAAGATCAAAGCAAAGATCTTGAATTAGCAGCAGAAGATCTAAGAATGGCAACACGACATTTAGGTGGTATCGTTGGCAAGGTAGATGTAGAAGAAATACTGGGTTCTATATTTAAAGATTTCTGTATTGGTAAGTAAAATACTTCTTGTATTATTATTTTAGACGTTTACATTCTCATCATGACAAAACTTAGCTATGATGTTGTAGTGATAGGTGGTGGCCACGCTGGATGTGAGGCTGCAGCAGCTTCTGCTAGAATAGGCGTAAATACTGCGCTTTTTACACATAAAATAGAGACTATTGGTGAGATGTCATGCAATCCAGCCATTGGAGGTCTTGGAAAAGGACATCTAGTGAGAGAAATTGATGCTTTAGACGGCGTAATGGGTGTTGTAGCTGATAAATCCGGTATTCAATTTAGATTGCTAAACAGAAGTCGTGGTCCAGCAGTTCAAGGGCCAAGAACACAGTCGGACAGAGCTCTTTATAAGAAGTATATGCAACAAATTTTATTAAGTTATAAAAATTTAAAGGTAATAGCTGATCCCGTAATCAAATTTTTATTTGATAATAACAAGGTTATAGGATTCGTTTGTCAGAGCGGTAAAGAAGTAAGGGTTAAACAATTGATCCTGACGACAGGAACCTTTTTGAATGGTTTAATACATATAGGTGAAACACAGATACCAGCAGGTCGCTATGATGAAAAGCCATCTACTGGTTTAAGTGAACAACTAGCAAAATTTAATATGGAGATTGGAAGATTAAAAACTGGAACTCCTCCTAGATTAGATGGAGATACAATTAATTATGATGATTTAAAAATGCAGCCCGCTGATGACGATCACTCCTATTTCTCTTTTTTGACTAACAAGATTGAAAATAAACAGATTAAATGTGGGATGACTTACACAAATAATGATGTTCATAAAATTATTAGCGATAACATTTCAAGAAGTGCTATATACTCAGGAAATATAAAGGGTGTGGGACCTAGGTATTGTCCATCAATCGAGGATAAAATTGTTAAGTTTAAGGAAAAAGAAAAGCACCAAATATTCTTAGAGCCAGAAGGATTAAAGGACAATACTATTTACCCAAATGGCATATCAACCTCTCTTCCAGAGGAAATACAGCTTAAAATATTAAGCAAAATCAAGGGTTTAGAGCATGTTAAAATGAAGAGAGCTGGATACGCAATTGAGTACGATTACGTTGACCCAAGGGAGTTAAAAGCTACATTAGAAACAAAAAAAATTGGGTCTTTATTTCTTGCTGGTCAAATTAATGGAACAACTGGATATGAGGAAGCTGCAGCTCAAGGATTGATTGCTGGGATAAACGCAGCTTTAAGAATTAAAAATCAAAAGGAGTTTATTTTAGATAGATCAACTTCTTACATTGGGGTCATGATTGATGATCTTATTACAAAGGGAGTTACAGAACCTTATAGAATGTTCACATCAAGAGCTGAATATAGATTAACATTAAGAGCTGATAATGCTGATCAAAGATTAACTCAATTTGGTATCAATTTGGATTTAGTAGGATCAGAGAGAAAAAAAATATTTAGTGAAAAGAAAAAAAATATTATAGCTCTTAATACAATTTTGAAAAATAACTATTTATCACCTAATCAAGCTAAGAAATATAATATTAAAATTGCTATGGATGGAGTAAAAAGATCTTGTTTAGAAATTATGGGGCAGCGAAAAGTAAATATGGCAAAAATAAGGCAAGCATTTAATAATATACCGCAATTTCCAAGTTTTATAGAAAACCAAGTTGTAACAGATGCTCACTATATGGGCTATTTAGAAAGGCAGGATAAAGATATCGAGTCTTTTAAAAAAGATGAGTCTGTAATTATTCCTGACGGGATAGATTATGAAAAACTGAGTGGTCTATCTAACGAAGTCAAAGTCAAACTATTAAAAGTCAAGCCAAAAACTTTAGGTCAGGCCATTCGTATAGATGGAGTAACACCTGCTGCAATAATTATTCTGCTTTCATACATCAAAAAACTTAGATATAAAGCTACTGCTTAATGCAGCAGCTTGAGGTTATAAAAATCCTAAAAAAAGACCTTAATTTCAATGATGGGGCTATTGAAAAATTAAAAAAATTTGCTGAATTAGTACTAGGTGAAAACAAAAATCATAATTTGATAGCAAAAAGTACTGAAGCTTCAATTTGGGACAGGCATATTCTTGATTCGGCCCAATTGGTTAAATTTATTGATTTCAATGCCGGCTCTTTAGCAGATTTAGGATCTGGGGCAGGATTTCCTGGACTAATTATTGAAATATTCAATAAAAATAAGGATTTTCACGTGAAATTGTACGAAAAATCCTTAGTAAAAAGGCAATTTTTAATTAATGTCATCAAGAAATTAGACTTAAACGCAGAGATACTTGGTGACGTAAGAGATGAAGTTTTAGACTCTGACATTATTGTTTGTAGAGCTTTTAAAAAGCTTGATCGGGTAATACAAGTTTCACGTGAAATTGCTAAAAAGCCACATAAATTAATGATTTTAAAGGGCAAAAATGCACAGGAAGAGATAAATAAAACTTTTAAAACAAAAAAATATTCTTATAAATTAGTAAATAGCATTACAAATGAAAAATCAAAAATAATTTTAATGGAAATTCATCAAAAATGAGAGGTCCAACAATACTAGCAGTAATTAACCAGAAGGGTGGAGTAGGTAAAACAACTACAGTAATAAATTTAGCAGCATCACTGTCCATTTTGGGCCAAAGTAATTTAGTTATAG